>NZ_JASGBX010000014.1:0-122446 GCF_030053335.1 Pantoea sp. EABMAA-21 | reverse complement strand
ATGCAGTCACCAAGGGAATACAGAAGTTCGCTGCTAGCTATAAATTAACCGTGTCCGTTTTAGCGGGGGCAACTCCATTTTCGAAGAAGTCCTAAATGGTGCGATTTTCCATCAAGTGTTAAGGTCATGCTTCCCGGAAATTCATAAACAGGAATGAACGTGAACATTTCAGAGATACATGAGTGGCATAAGAATAACTACTTGGTGAGTACAGACCGGAAGAAACTGGATGTGCAGGCTATCCATCTCTATCTTACGAGGTCAACATGGGCAAAAGGGATTGATCTGGATCTCGTCAGTGCATCAGTAGAAAACAGCCTTAATTTCGGTGTTTATCACGATGAAACCCAAATTGGTTTCGCGCGATTAATAACAGATTACGCTACGTTCGCTTACCTTTGTGATGTATATATCCTTGAGGAATACCAAGGAGAAGGGCTGGGAAGGTGGGTGATGCAGTGCATACATCATCATCCAGTTTTTGAGCGGCTTCGCAGGATCATGTTGTTTACAACCACAGCACCTTGGCTCTATGAAAAATTTGGGTACGAACCTGTTAATCGGGAAAACTATGCATGGAGCATCACACGGTCTGATATTTATACCCATGTAAAAAAGACTGGCTGACCTGTGGTCATATTCATCTCTGAGCTGGCGTATACACTCCTGAGTTTGCAATGTCCGCTTGGCACAAAACGGACCATTACCTCGTTCAGATTTAGTCCGGAGGCGTATCATATTTTTCACATTGGGCCATAAACTAATCCTTCAGCTATATGCCCAGTCCTTTTGATCACGGAACATAGCATTCAGAATCGTAATAAATTTTCTGATACAGGCTGTTATAGCCACTTTTTTGGGTTTTCCATGTGCAACAAGCGACGTGTAGAAACTTTTAATCTGGGGGTTATATCTTACCGCTGAAAGCATTGCCATATAGAGTGTTGCGCGCAGACCGGACCTGCAGCCCCAGATAGCCCTTTTACCGCAGAGCTGCCCGCTATCCCTGTCATAGGGGCACACGCCAACCAGGGCTGAAATCTGCCTGCGATTAAGATGTCCCAGCTCCGGAAGCTGACTCAGGATCGCAGCCTGAGTTACCGGCCCGATACCTTTAACTGTTTCAAGCATTTTTCGTTTTGGAGAGAATGCAGCATTCTGATTCAGCTGGTCTTTTATTTCCTTATCAAGGGCATCGATCTGCACATTCAGGCACGCAATATGCTCCGCGATGTCCTTCTTAATCCAGGCGCCGCTTTTTTCCTGCAGCCTGGTGATTGCCATGACACGATTCTGCACCAGCTGACGCCGCCGCGTCAGGAGCATTGCCATATCCTGAAGTACTTTATCCCTGACAGGTCTGAACTCCGGTTTCATACGACGACCATATTCGCAGATTATCCTGGCATCAATGGGGTCGCTTTTTGCCACCTTGCCCATCGCCCGGGCAAAATTCTTTATCTGTAGGGGATTAATGACGGCAACAGGCAGACCCGCTGAAATCAGCATTGATTCAGCCAGAGAGTGAAACCGGCTTGTGGCCTCCATGATAACGCCAGATATGTGAAGTCCTTCGAATTCCTTCAGCAGTTGCACGATGCCTGAGGCGGAGTTCTCCAGATGTATCAGTCGCTCTCTGGTGTCGATCCAGACATCTAAAGCGACCTTTGAAACGTCAATACCAACGGTTGTTTTATCGCTCATTTCAGTTCTCCCTGCCTTGCAGATACGGGCTTTAAGTGCGCCAGGCAATTGTTCGGGCTAATGCTGAAAAAGATGCTGCGCGGGATTGCTCCCCCTCGGGCTTTCAGCCCATGGAGACGATCGTGCTGCAGCATCTTGGGAACCAGATGAGTATAAAATCATCTACACCCCTCTATAAACATACAAGGAGACGAGCTTGTGCATCTTGAACACGCAGCGGCCGGGCTAAAGTGAAGTCACGGCACCGGCCGCAGACCGCACGGATTTTTATTCTCCCACCGCAGGCGGCATCAATGAGGCGCGCAGCAACATCCATAATGTCTTGTCCACATCCCGGGTGCATATCCGCCCCGGAACCCTGTGGATAAAACTGGCCCTGCCGTGCGCCGGCAGGGATGCAGAGTGGCGCTCATTTTCTAATCAGTTACGCCCTCAGATGTTTCTTTATCACGGCCGCGCGCCGGTACAGTTCAACCAGGTCATTATCGATCCCCTCAATCAGCAGGCCGGCCATGCGCTGCTCGCGGCTGGCGCCCTGCCAGAGCTGGCGTGCAATCATGTCGCGCAGGCGCAGATGAAATTCGTACAGCGACTCTTCCAGGTCGGCCACGTCATCGGCCAGCGCGTCGTTATCAGGGTGCATAGTGTGATCGTTCATCGTGTTCTCTCCGTTCATCAGGCCGCACGGGCGTCGCGGTGGGCATACAGGCGGCGCAGGCCGGCGGCGTGGTACTGTTCCATCAGCTCGATACCAATCCAGCGGCGTCCGCAAGCCTGGGCGGCCACGCAGGTCGAACCGGAACCAGCAAACGGGTCCAGAACAATGGCGCCGGGCTGCGTGAAGGTCTCAATCAGCGGCCGGAGGGCGCTGACCGGCTTTTCGGTCGGGTGATGGCGGTTGCCGGTGTACTCCCACGGCATCACGTCCGGCAGCGGCTTTGCCGGCAGCGCCGGGCGCCCTTTGGCCAGCACGTAGGCGCTTTCATGCTGGTAGCCGACGAAGGCCGATTTTGAGGCGTAAGGCTTGGTGAAGACGATGTGGCCCACCACGCGGAACCCCGCCGCCTTCCATGCCTGCATAAAAATGTCTATCCGGTTCCAGCCGTAGAAGCTCACCGCCAGGCTGTTGTCTTTCAGCATCCGGAACATTTCGTTGCTTGCCGGCTGCACCCACTCGCTGTTCACGTCGTTGGCAATCGAGCGACCGGAACGGTCCTTAAAGCCGACGAGATATGGCGGGTCCGTCAGAATGAAATCAATGCTCTTATCCGGAAAGCCGCCCATAACCTGTACGCTGTCGCCGTGCATGAATCGAGACATAGTGATGCTCCTGTGTATGAAGGGGGCACCGGTAGTGGTGCCGTGACCTCCACACAGACGGGCGAACAGCGGAGCAAACAGGGGCGGATGCGCAAGCCGCACGCGCCGCCGGAGCGGACTGAATGTCCCGCGCACGGCGGGGAACGGGTGAGCACTCCGGCGACAGCTTCCCTTATATGTCGGTAAATATCTAAACTGACTTTGCAGGTCTGGCGAGGTCCGTGCAGCAGGTGAAGCTTCCGGGGCGCAAGAGCCCGTAAACAAGCGAGTGCGCACGGACTGAGCCACTCATCATTAGCCCGGACAGTTGTCTGAACCTAAATTCGTATCGTAATGAGGGGCACCATGAGTCAGCCGGATTTGCAGTGCATTGGTATTGATGTGGCTAAGGCCACGCTGGACGTGGCCTCTACAGAGGAGATTATTCCTTTCACCGTCAGTAATGACACTGCAGGTTTTGAGGTAATTACTAACAAAATCAGCGGACTAAATATTTCTTTGATTCTGATGGAAGCCACCGGAGGCATGGAGGCGGAGCGCAGCGACAACCTTTTTCATTCTTGCAGTGATGCCGCCATGACCGGCGACATCAGAGGATCGGCAGCTGCATACCGGGCAGCGCTATGCCCCTTTCTTCTCGAGCAAGACAGCATCGATGGCATCTCGAGATGCCACCAGTTAAATCCCTCGTTTGCATCATGATGGTCTTCGGCATACTCCATGGCCGCCGCAATCTCATCCGGCGTCATATCCGGGTTAATGCCGAGAAAGTCCTCTGCCAGCCAGAAGGTGCAGCAGCACAGCTCGTCATCGCCGACTGCGGCCAGCCGCGCCCTGAATTCCCGTACGGTCATTGCTCTCATTACCTGCCCGGCGGGTTGTCCCGCCGCCTCTGGTTTTCTGATGATCAGGCAGGGTCTGTTTCAACACGTGCGGCAGGGATGGTGTCGGCACAGTGGCGCAGCAAATACCAGCTGAGACTCGTATCCGCATCGAGCGAGGCGTCGGCCAGCGCGATTGTGGCCAGCACCTCGTCGGGCGTCAGCTCTGGTGCCACGTCTTCGAAATCATCAGCTACCCACAGGTGCACCACGCAGGGTGTATCGGGTTCAAAGCGCAGCAGCTGTTGGGCCAGCTGGCCAGTGGTGAGAAGTTGATTCACGATTACTCCGGTCTACAGGTTGCACGGCATCAGCGCCGTGACGTCACGGCAGCCGGGCTATGGCGCAGGACGCAGGGTCGAAGGACGAAACCGCACGCGCCGCCTGAGCGGACTGAATGTCCCGCGAAGGGCGGGGAACGGGTGAGTCGTGAGGCAAAGCCTGCCTTGCGGACGAAGCGGCCCGGCTAAGGTGAAGTCACGGCGTAGCCCGACAGACGGAGGAAGGTTGCATGCATTTTTTGTATGTTTTAATCCGAATATGACTGCGCTCATGAAAATCGGGCGGCAGCCGAAGATATGATGTACACAACAGACAACTGCGAGTCACTACTCATGGCCAGAGCCCTGCCCCCGACCTATCTTCCCGTTTCCCCTTCCTGCCTGACAGAAAAGCTCCGTGAAATTGCGGACATGCTGGAAGTCCGCAGCCCGTTTATCCGCGCGGCAGAACGGCACTGCGCCACGGGAAGCCGCGGCGAGCCTTTAACGATTATCCGCATCGAGATTCAGGAGCAACCTGAGTAAGTCAGATATTTACGGTTAAAGTAAGGCGGATGACTGGCTCTGGCAACTCTATGCGCAGGGCCATATCAGTGCGGCCCCTTCCCGGGGCTTAAATTATTTTATGCACCGGGCACTTAAATATAAACTCGTACGACTCGCCTCTACCGATTAACTGAATGTCAGGTGACATCGGATATACAGGACGCCAGGTCCGGGAAGCGCCGCTTCGAACAAAAAGATTTATATTTAAGCACAGCGCCAGTGTGAAAGTGGCAGCATATTTTCGCTTCGGCAATCAGTCAGTCATTGGAGACGGAAAAAATAAATGAGAGAGTTAATGAACATATTCTCTGCAGGAAGCTCGTTATTGAGAAAAACCATTGCGTAGATCCTCTGGCTTTACTGCACCTGAACAGGATTTAGCAGTCTGCCTACGGGTGCGCCCTTTCGGAATCGGATGCGCATTACATGCACCGTGCTTCTGACAGTACGAGTTACCTGCTCTGACCCGGGAGCAGGCCAGAGTGAGAGATATTTTCTCAGGATGGAATTTACAACATCAATATATCAGAAAAATATCAGCCACTTATAATAAAATGAAAAGATTCAATTTATTTATCCTTATTAATCGATAGCCGATAACTATGCACCTCATTTAAATCCTTCCCCGCCATTTGCTATAATAACAACATTGTTAAAATTATTCTCATTCATTTCTTAAGCGAGGTGTAAACGTGTTGTACAGCGAGGACATGACCGGTCACGCAATTATTGGTGAAGCAGCAGTCAATCTTGCCGTGCGTGAAGAGGAAATATCCGTTGATGCTCTCTTGACGGAGCTGAACATTATGCTCAAAGCAGAGAAAACCAGCAGCCGCAGCCGGCGCATCAGCGATGCCATCAGCTGGCTGCGCGACTTCCGGACCGTCGGTTCACGCGGGGGCGCCGGTAAGAAATGGATGCTGTCTGATGCAGACAGCCACAGTGCCGGCGGCGAGTCCACCATTCGCCTGCAGGCTGATGATGAAGATGAAATGAGATAACCACAACCTTCAGGAGCGGGCGCTCAGCGTCCGCCTTCACCTGACTTCGTAAGATGACTGCCTGCGCGCGCCATCATTAACGAAGCGCACCCCAGCGCTTTTTAACCTATAATTTCTCTGTTATCGGGTACGTTCTGCAGATGCAGAGCTCCCGGCCACACATTAATAATCCGCAACACCACTTTTACCGCCGTCATCCGCTCAGGATGCTCCGGCAGGGACCTTCACAGCATGAAAAATACCAACTCAGTGACCACAATCCGCACCCGCCTGCAGAGCAGCGGCGACGCGCTGGCGGCTGAAAGTCAGGAGCTTGAAGAGGCAATACAGGCGATCCTGGCCTCAGGCGGACAGCTGTCTAATAAAACGCTCATCATCCACGTCATTCGCGACCTTGAGCAGGAGCGTGACGCGCAGAGACAGGCGGTGCTGCGCAGCGTGCTGGAGCTTATCGTCAGTCACACGCCGGATGACGCCGGCGGGCAGGCCTTTTAACGCCTGCGCGACAGGGCTAATTCAGTTAAGTTTGGCGGCAAAAATCCGGATGGCCCGGCTGCAGGCCTCGCGCATGGCCATATCGGTACCGGACTCCTTCAGACGCCACAGCGTGCCGATAAGTTCGTGCGGGCTGACTGTCCCGCCCCTGTGCAGTACCTGCCTGATGGCCAGCCCGATGGCTTCGTGCATCAGTTCCTGTATTTCATTTTCGGTTTTCAGATGCGCTCCGCTTATTGGGGATATACACAGTGTATCGCGATAAGCGGCGCGCAGATATAAGCACCAAAAAAAACCGCCCGGAGGCGGTTAAATCAGCGGGGTGGCGCCCCGGTCGGGCGGAATGTCTCTGTCGCCGCCCGGCACCTCGTCTTCATGACCGGGCGCCGGCTCGTGGTCCGGCAGCGGGGTCGCATCGTCAGGCATCGGCTGGTCAGACATGCTATTTTCCGCCCTTCTGCTTCATGGTATCGCTGTCCCTGGTGTCTTTTTTGTTGCCCGCAGGCAGCTTGCTGTGGTCGGCGTCTTTGCCATCCTTCACATTTTTATCGTTACGGTCAGCCATGGTTACCTCCGTCACCCGGTATCGGGTAACGTTAAGTTTAGCCGCGTGACGGTACCGGAAGGTGAACAAATAACCGGTCTGTGACTTAAGCGTAAAAACCGCTCATTGCGCGGGCGGTGAAAGCGAGGCGTCCCGCGCTTCAGTCATGCTGTCGTCCACGCACAGGCGGCAGATGCAGGCCCGCATCTTCAGCTGCTGTGACGCGATCTGATACGCGTGCCGGTAGTTCACGGCCGAGCCCAGGAACTGACGCTCCGGGTGGTCCTCAAGGCACACGCAGCCCTTCACGTGCAGCTGGTCCTGCTGCTCCATTCTGAGCAGATAATAAAACTGCCACATAAGCGGCCTCCTTCCATGATAAAAGGAGCAATGTATGCCTGAATATATAACGGTGGAATTAATTTCTGATGCGATTTAAGCACGGGATATGCGGAGGGTGTCGTCCCTGACAGGTTCTCCGGCCGGTACACGCCTGAGCGCGACCGCTGAGGTCATCTTCATCGTCGTCTTCCGGCCAGAGCCGGACTACGTCCTTTGGCGTCAGTTCTTCTCGTCGTTCAGGCCCGCAAGGGTCTGCAGGTACGGCACGTGCCGGACGGCCTGCTCCGGCTCGTGGAAGCTCTTCAGCCAGCTTCTGGCTTCGGATATTTCAGTGAGCCGGTTATCGCTGCCGCCGGCCTCCGCCATGTGTCCGAGCTCGGCAATAAGCGATTGCACGCTTATTTCCTTTTCGCCCAGCGCCAGGCTCAGTGCCGCCTCGCCAATAATGACGTGCCCTTTCCCGTCGTGTTGAATAGACAAATTTACTACCTCCGTTTCACGTTGATGACAGCCTCACGTCACACTGTAGTCGCGGATGGTGAAAGCGCCCGGAGTTTATTCTGAAATTAGCCGTATCCGTAATAATTTATATCAGGTAGTGTGGTAATGAGACTCTCCGCGCGACGAGTTCCTCTCAAGCCCGCGCAGTTAAACCTCCGGCCCTGCCAGACAGGCTTTCTCCCCTGACGGACGCAATTTATGCCGTTCCATACAACTGATACCGTCTGCGGTATCGTGGGCGTGCTGCCTGAAACCCTGCGACGCTGGCGGCGGGCAGGCCTTATATCCCCGCCCTCAAAAGAAGGGTACTCGGACGCCCAGCTGGCGTGTGCGCTGCGCGTGCTGGATCTGACCGCCGGAGGCAATACGCTGTTTGACATTCACGCGACGCTGCGCTGGCCGGGGCTGGCGCTCAGGGGCGGCTGGACATTCCGCGAGGAGGATATGCTGCAGCTGCTCCACCGCCACACCGATGACGATGTGCGCCGGGAAATGCGCATGATGGCCACGGACTACTGTACCGACGACTTCGTTAACCGCTACCTGCGGCCGCTCAATCTGTGGCTGCGCAGCGATGCCAGTGAAGGCGCCACGGAACGACAGGGGCGCTTCCATGCGGCCGTACTGGCGCAGTGGAGCCTGATGGCTTCGGCGTCAGCGCGGCGTGCGGCCATCCCCCTGTTTCTGGAGGCGGTCAGCGTCACGGACAGCACTGAAATCTGAATGGAAGCCATCCGGCTGACGGGCCAGGGGGTCAGGGTGGAGGTTAATAATGCATGCAGCGGCATCCCTGCGAGCGCCCTGAGGCGCCACGACCATCACCTAATGTGGTGCGGTAACGGCATCAGTGCAGCGATGCGGGACCACTTCCGCCTGAGCCTGGAGCGCGGTGAGGCCATTATGCTGACCGGCGCCGACCGGCGGCTGGTCAGCAACGCTGATGCGCTGACAGCCGTCGCATAAGGTCGTCACCGTTCTTTCTGAGGTTTCACTGGTAGCATTCTGATACCTGCCCGCTGATACCTCTGCGCGGTGCAGCCTGCGCTGACCCGTAAAGCTCCGGTACGAGCCAGACCCGGCTACCGGTCCGGTTTGAGAAAGCGCGGCCGGCTGCTATGGTGCCCGTGACAATCTGCGGCAATACGGAGCCTGAAATGCTTACAACCATAATTTACCGGAGCCACCTGGCCGATGACGTGCCCGTCAGCATTCTGCCGGACATGGTGAAGAAGGCCAGCCTGCTCAACGCCCGCCATCAGGTGACGGGCATCCTGCTGTTTAACGGCACGCACTTCTTCCAGATCCTGGAGGGCCCGGAACAGGGCGTGCTGGACATCTACGGCCGCATCTGCGCCGACCGGCGTCACCACAACGTGGTTGAGCTGATGCGCGACTACTCGCCGTCGCGGCGCTTCGGCAACCACGGCATGGAGCTGTTCGATCTGCGCCATCACCCCCGCGGCAGCGTGCTGCAGGCGGTGCTTGACCGCGGCACCTCTAAGTACCGCCTGACCTATGACGATCGCGGCCTGCAGTTTCTGCGAACCTTCGTGGAGGCCCGGGAGAAAGAAAACTACTTTGAGGTTCTGCCCGCCGACTACTGGGACTTTGTGCCGGATGAGAACGGGTCACCGGCCCCCGCCGCGGGCGTGACCTTCCGCCCGGTGGTCGACCCGCTCGGCCGTGAGGTCACGGCCCTTGAGGCCATACCCGATGATGCGCCGGAGGGGCTCTCCGGCGATGCGATGTACGTACATAATCTCGCTGCGGTCACCGGGGCGCTGCACAGAGCCGGCAGGTCATGCCCTGACGACATGATGCTCTACCTCAGCATTCTGCCCGGGACGCTGGTATCCGTTCCGGATGCCGTTGGTCGGATTGTCCGCGCCATCGACAGCGCTGAACTGGTGCCGCAGCAAATCATACTGGGCGTCAGCGAGACGGAGGTGATTTCTCAGCTGGAAGCATTTTCCGCAGCGGTGCGGCAGCTGAAGCAGGCCGGCATCAGCCTCTCTGTCGATAACTTCGGTGACGGCTCCGCCGGGCTGTCTCTGCTGGCGCACGTCCAGCCGGACCGCGTACGCATCGGGGCCGCGATTGTGCGCAATATTCACCGCAGCGGACCCCGCCAGGCGGTGGTGCACGCGGTGCTGCGCTGCTGTTCTGCGCTGGAGATTAACGTCATCGCGGCGGGCATCGAGCAGCCGGAAGAGTGGATGTGGCTGGAGGCGGCAGGGGTCACTGATTTCCAGGGCGCGCTGTTCACCGCAGAGGGGGCGGCCGTGGCCTGGCCGGAAACCCGCGAGGCCGTCTGAGGCGCAGGAACAGAACAGGGGCCCCCGGGCCCCGTATGATTAACAGGACGCGGCACGGTGAGGCGGAAGCTGCGTGGCCATAACGGCCGCGGGCACATCAGCCTTTTCCTGCCGCAGGGTTCTGCCGCGGTTGGCCTTTTCAAGCCAGGTGCGGAAATGCGTCATCATGGCCGCCGCATGCTGCGCGTCCGGCGTGCGGTAAATCAGCAGCCGGCTTTTGGTCTGGTTTGAGAAGTCGAGGGCATAAATCTCGATGACGGCCTCGCGCTGCTCGCTTTCAATTGCTGTGAAATGCATGTCGGGCCAGCGGTTCACCTTCAGCATAAACTCACTTAAAATCATTTTTTTTCCTCTTATTGTTTTAAAATCGGTACTCTTTTCACTGGTCCGCCCAGTGTAGAATGGGTTGCGGACTCTGCAAGCCGTCAGCGAGTTATTAAGCGTAAAGGTTTCGTAATCTCCCTGTTTTCAGCACCGGAGATAACTGCAGCATGCGCCAGCAGGAGATATCCGGCAATCTGCCGGTGGGCTATCAGTGCAACAGGCAATAACACACAGGAGAGGCAACCATGCTCAGCGAAAACAGGCTCCGTCACATCGCCGGCGATCCGGACAGCCATGACGCGGAGGCCGTCGCGATGGCGCAGGAGATCCTGCAGCTGCGCCGCACGCTGGGCGCGCCCTGGGCCGTGGTACAGCCGCTGGGCGAGCTGTATGTGGAGGACGGGAACGCGGCCATGATCTGGCCGGCGAGTCTGGCGGAGCGCGGCGACGTCTGCCTGTACCGCCTGGAGAAGCCTTCTCCGGTGGCGGAAACCGCCCCGCCCGCAGCAAAGCAGCGCGGCCGCAGAAAGAAATTACCGGCGCCGGAGTAAGGTATTTTCAGGACAGCATACCTCTGCCGGACAGCGCTGACGCTGCAGCGCAAAAGTTTTCTACAGGTTCTTCTCCCCCGTTAATGTCCGGACCCGCTGCGATATGATAAGCTCTGCGCCCGAAACCTGCCGCCGGAAAACCCCATGAAAAATGACTTTGAAGAAAAAATGGCTGACATCATGATTGGCGAGGCCGTCACCGCGCTGCTGGAAGAGGACATCGCCATCAGCTGGGCCGTCCTGACGGACCGCCTGCGGGCGGCGATTGAGCATGAAACGGATGAAGACCGCGTTCGCGCAGGACTGCGCGCCATTGAAGAGGTGCGGCGGGAAATGCAGATTCGCGCCGCTGAAAAGACCGGGGTGCACGGCACTGAAGGTATGTCAGCGCAGAAGCTTCACTGAAGTCACCCGGGGCGCTGCCGTATCCCCGGGGTCGCCTTTCTGATATACTGTATACTTATCCACCTTACGGACGGAGGTCATATGAACGATGACACCACCGCCGAAGATATCTACGCCGTTATCGGAACGGTCGTGGCGCGCCTTCTTAAGCCGGACCAGTACCTCACCCTTCACGAAATCACCAGCGCCCTGCACAGCATGGGCGAAGCGGCAGGCACTGCCGGGATGCGCGAAAGCTGCGAACGCGCCGTCAGGCTGCTGGCTCAGCAGATGCACTGACCTTCAGATTACTCCCGTTCTGACGATCACTCCTCGCGCAATGACGGTGAGGTGCCACACTGATAAATGTGAAATTGTTTAAACCGGGAGATGCCTGTGAAAGTCTGGATTGCCGTTACCCTCGCCGCCGCCGTGAGCTGCTCCGTATGGGCCTCAAAAGGGGGATTTGACTCTCCGGCTGCTGTGGCATCTGCGCATACTGCGCAGCAGAATTAATATCAGAAGCCTTCGTCGTCAGGCGTTTTGCCCACCACGATTTCCAGGGCGCTGCGCAGCACGTCAAGCTCGACCACGTCTGAAGTGCTCTCCAGCTCGGCGATAAGATAAAGAATGATCGCTTTGCTGGTGACCTTTTTGCCGTGAATAACGATGTCGCGGATGACGGCGTCTAGCACGGCGGTCTCGGCGGCCAGCGCGTCGCCGCCGCTGCGGAAGTGCTGGATGATATCGGCTTCGGTGGTGGTGTGATGTTCGTTAAGCTGCATAGTGTTATCCGTCAGGCCCTGCGGGCAAAAGTGGCCAGGCTCAGTGCCTGAAATAAAAACGGCCACCCTCCGGTAGCCGCATCCTGCGGGCGTCCTGCCACTTTCCGTCTGAAACGGAAATCTGTGCTGAGGTTCAGTGCTTGCGACCATTGTCAGGTGCGGGCTCAGCATTAAAAGCCAGAATTGCTGCATCACGGCTGCTGCTTACTTGAGGAAGAGTAGCTTCAACTTCATGAATAGCCATCATAATTGCTTCCAGTCGTTCGGCGTTCTGCTCGATCTTTGTCATGGACTTAAGCACGCCAATCAGCCTGACGGCGCCAATGTCATCGCCGCTGTCAAGCATAGTTATGACAGCATCACCCAAAACTATATCGACCAGTCTTTCTGATTTACTTCTTTGCATACCCGCGCCTTATGGTGCCTGTCATCCGGACAAAGTGCCGGTCGCCCAGTCCGGACGGCCCTTGTATGCATGCTGCGGGGCGTTTTTACATGGAAACTGAAACTTAACGCTCGAACAACATACCGATAAGCGTCTGGTAATGACGCTCTTCTTCCAGGCTGGATGCCACTTCGAGGCGACGTAACAGCTTGGTGCAGATGGCCTTACGGTTAAGGTTCTTGCCTGCGCGCAGGATTTCAACGACAATCTGCCCCAGCGTTTCCTGCTGGGTCGGCGCCGATGCCTTGCTGAAGTAATGCGCAATGTCGCTGGCGGAATCCGGGAATCTCGTATTGCTCTGACGCATGGTGAACCTCTCAGTGGTTAAAATGTAGTCGGCTCTGTCTGACCGTAAAGTTATACAACTAAATCAAACTTGTACAGCAATTGTGTTGTTGTACAGCTTATATTTTTGTGCAAAAAGTGCTAGATGTTACTAAACAGTAACTTAGGTGAGTATCAGCGCGCGAATGATGAGCGGGTTAACGAAAGGGTTGTACAACAGTCAGAACAGCATGCTCAGCTCAGGGGCCGGGGTACAGGGAAGAAGCCTGCCCGGTATCATCCGAACAGGCGGGAGATGCCTTCAGTGCGTTGAGCCGCGGCCTGAGGCGGTAATCCATCTCAGCTCGTCCCGGTTGCCCGGTAATGACTCAAACCTGCGGAGCCAGCGTTTCGCCCCTCTTATCTGCACGCAGCGCGCTGGATTTTCCTCTACGTCGGCCATCTCAGCCAGCTCGCGGATAAGCGAGCCAACGGTAATGTCCGCATTATTCATCGCCAGATGAACTGCCGCTTCGCCAATAATCATTTGGTTCTGGTCATGGTCATTATCAGGCATGCTTTGCTCTCCCTCCGCTTTATTACGGTATTTCAGTGTAGTCACTTAACGGACTGAAAACCGGTTCCGTTTAAATACTTTCCGCGCATTATCCCGTCAGTCAGAATTACGCTCAGCCGCACAGCAAAAAAAAACACCCTGAATTCAGATGCATGACAGATTATCAGAGGTAAATATCGGAAAATACTGAATAAAACTTATGTGTAGTCTGAAATCGTTTTCATCCTGAGATGCAGCCTGAGCATGTGAATGTTTCGGGATTTAATCTCAGAAGAGGACTTAACATGGCCTGATAAATATGGATGATAAGCCAGCAGGTTACTGGCTATTAATATGCGCCATATATCAGAAAAATCAGGGGGGTAAGCTCGGTTGATTATTCTACTTCAACCTCAGATATAATTTGGAAATGCATATTTCCTAATTAAGCGCGCCGGGATTAAATTTACTTCCGGCGCGCGTCCGTGTGGTTTTATTTAAACTTCAGGTTTTGGGCTCCGCCGGCTGATAAGTCCGCCTTTACGACCGGCCTCGCGCGCGCGATCGGGACAGTTTTTGAAGTTACCGCCGCTGACGGCGCCGCCTTTGCTGCCCGCTTCAGAGGCGCGTGCCGGGTCGGCCGCGAAGTTTCCGGCTCCCCCGCGTCTTGCTGTTGTCATGATGTCTTCCTCAGTTAAAAGATGTCCTGTATTTTATGAAGTTATATTGTGGCACGTCTGTACAGGGCTGCCCGCCTTCAGGAAACTTTTTTTCAGGACCATGATGGCGGACACGCAATACTGGGTGGCTGAACCTGAAATGCGGGCCCGCTGGACCCTCACGCTTGCGACTTCAGCGATATGCGCCAGGCTGTGTGTGCGGAACGGCGCGTGACATCCCTCCGGTGGAGAGTTGTTCTGCAGGCGTGCCGTGCCGCATTCGTATTACTTCTGCGCAGCGTTCAGGGGGTGCGTGCTGATGACAACCCGTCGCCGCAGATGGCTTTCAGGCTCCGCGCCCCAGCAGAAGGCGGCCCAGTGACCGCAGAACGCCAGCCAGCTGCGCACCGGGTGCAGACAGCCCGATTCACCTGTGCCGTCCCACACGTATACGTAGTGCTCCGGGTCGCGCAGCGCCCAGGCCACCATCCCCTCCCACATCACTTTTGCCGCGTTGGTCTGCGCGCTGTCGGTAATGATGATCGACCAGCGATGCAGAAAATGGCAGAAAAAACGCCGCGCCAGGCCGTGCACCGCCCCCTCATGCTGAGGCTGGCGGGTGCGCCATACCATAACCTGTATGCAGGCGCGCTCCGGCGAGGTGAAGTCTTCGGTTTCCTCCAGCCGCACCGCATAAACGGTCTCCGGATCACGCTCCTGCGTGACCAGCCTGAACTGTCGCTCTGCTCTGTTCTGCCAGAGGGTGTAGCCAAACGGCGTCACAAACCCGGGCAGCGTAAAAGGCTCTGCGTCGCGGGCAAGAAAGGCGCGGGTATCGGCCCGGTTGGTGTCTTCCGGATTCAGCACCTGGCTGAAGCTGGTGTCGGGCAGGGTAATGGGCATGCTGTCGTCCGCCGTTACTTTTCTATTCACTTAGCCTCCCTGATAACCGGAGCGTTAATTTATACCGCTGAATTGTCTGCAATAATGGGTGGTGCTGTTTAAAAGATAGAGCACCGCAGGATTACTGCTGTACACGCGCCTGTGCATCGGTTACTTTGCGCCCGACCTCATTCACTACGCACGGGTATTTGATGCGACAGGACGGACTACCACCGGAAAAAGAAGCCGGATTGACCGGCTATTTCAGCCAGGTCACTCACCCCTGCCAGATTGAGCTGCTGGGCCGCATCACCGTTGAAATTCTGCGTCAGGAGCGGCGGCTGACGCGCACCGCCTTGTGCCTGAAACTAATAGGGTGCCTCGACGGTGCCGACGATGAGGCCGAGAGAGAACACCTGAAGGTTCTTCTCAGAATGCTGTTTAATCGCTGAGCCTGAGGGGTAACACCGGGAGTTCACCGGTCACGAAACGTTCGTCCAGGGAAGAGAGCGGCAAACGGAATGCCGTGCAGTCATGGCGCATAACAACGGTTCGCAGATGCCGGTTACAGATAAACCAGACCTCGTCGCGGTCGTTGGAAAGAATAAAATACGCGTCAGACGTTTCCGAAGGATTAAAGCATCCCAGCGCCCTGTAGGCCGTCGTGAGGCTGAACCCGCTCAGCAGCGGCAGCGGCCGCGGCCCGCCGGGCAGTTCTTCCACCCTGAGATACAGCCCCTGTTCCATCCAGAGCATGGCCACCTCCGTAGCGCCTCTTCATTCTTCAGTAAAAGTTACGGTGCCGGGTGCCTCCCGGTGATTCAGAAAGGCTACCACCTGAATCGCGCTTTTGTTCCTGCTGTACCTGAGTAGCCTGGCCCCGTCGCATAGAGGGATTCACCGTGTTCAGAGCATATCAGCCAGTCGGCTTTGTTTTCTGACATCACAAAAAATAGTGAAGCAGGACGTTATCTACTGCTGCACCCATTGAATCAAAAAACATGAATTTATTTTTCATAAAACTACCGGATACATTTGGGAGAATGTGATTCTGGTTAACAATGCTCGCCAATTGACTGACAAAGAGAAGGAATTAACTGAAATGATTATGCTGAGAAAAAGCCCGATGGCGGCCAGGTTGTTCTGATTAGTCAGGTCAATAGGGGGGAAGCGGAAAAACCAGCCCATTTCGGACCAGTAAGCACTTGTTCTGAAGCCAGATAATATCACCTCGGCACTACCAGTGTTCCGCACTGGCCCCTGCTTCCGGACAGCTGCGAAGCGAAAAATCAGGACAAATCGCCAGGTCTGGAAAAAAATCCCGGGACGGTACTCGGGAAAAAGATTCAGTTTCCATTAAACCCAAATCCGGAGGAGTTCCGGACCGGGAATAACTATAGACAGAATAGAAGGCGTGTCAAAATTTTTCGATAAATCATGTTTTTGGCAAATGCGCATGGAATATTTTCTTTCAACATGCAGCAGGCTTACCCGGCCTTATGAATGTATGCAATACATTCTTTTTTAAAACTTCGAACCCTGTACGCAATATCCTGAACGAATAGCACCGAGAGCCAACCACAATAAGTAGCCCCGCCCGGCAGACTTTGTGCGCAGATTTCATGACTCACCGTCACAAGGAGCTGTTTTATTCACATCCGTACAATCAGGCAGTACGTTACTCGTGGTCGGACCTTAGCTGTGAATACCTGACCCTGGCAGATTTTTTTTCACCGGGCTGTCGAGATCCCCTCAGGCGACTACACTCTGATGCGCCTCAACGCCCTAACTCACCTGCAGGCACTTACCGGAGGCATCACCCTTCCCCGCCGCCGGTATGGAAGGTATATCCGGTGCATTGCATTAAGGTGTGAATGTGAATTCTCAGCCTGTAACCCTTCTGCCGCAGAAAAGACTGGCAGCGATAAGCTCCGGATTGTCAGTCTCAGTCCACACCGGATTAATTAAATGCGTACTTAACGATACCGCTATGCCGGACGTGCTGACGCTCTGGAAAAATTATGCAAAGAGTTACCGCCCTGACGTTACTGAGATATAAGCACTGGATGGATGCCGGGATGCTCAGCGCCATTGCCGAAACGGACGCGCGCCGTTTCCGCGCTGAACACCGGGAAATGCTCAGGCTCATGTACCACATGCACGCCACTGGCATGCTCATTCGTGCCAACCTGAAGGGGGAAGCGCCATCCCGGCCGAATATCAGACCGCGCAGGCCGCCTGAGCAGGCAGTCCTGGTGCCGTGCATGCTGGCCTGCTCCGGCTGGTTCATTGAATATGCGGCCGGCATGACGGCGGAAGCCTGGGATCGCCCCATCATTTATCAGCGCAGAGACGAAAAGATGGCGCAGACAAGCCCCCTCAGCCTTATCGAGCAGGTGATACTGCATGGTACGCGACACCGCGGCGCGGTGAGCTGGCTTATCAAAGCGTGTGGCATTCAGCCCCCTCAGGACGTGGTGTCACATTTTCTGCGTAAACAGCTGACGTCTTTCGACACAAGGGGCTGAAGGAATGGCGATAATCCCAAAGTTTTGCCGCAAATCCGGCCGTATCGACAAAATCGGGCGAAATAAGGCATGAGGCCTGCTAATCAATTGCTGATGAAATTTCAGCAGAAAAGTTATCGGACTTACATCCGGGGGTTTCCGGATGAGAACATTCCGAAGGAAAGCGGCCTAATCTTAAATAACAATCTTTGTAAATTATAGGGTTACGGATTAGGCAATGCGATGTTAGATTGGTGTGCGACATTAGCAGTGCTTAACCCCACCTCTGCGAGAGAGCGTTGTTCCGCGGTGAACAAAACAGGCCCACTGATACTCATTAAGTGGGCTTTTTTTTGATAAAAATTTTTGCTCATTACGGTCAGTCATTTCAATTTTAATCCCCTCAGTTTCAGTGCCATTCTTCGTCTGCGTCACACAGCAAATAAGCCGTTTTGTCCTTAATCCGGGGTTTTGATGAGTTATATTTTTCACCGCCGCGAGCCGGAAGATAAAAAGATCATTGTGATAAATGAACAATGGCAGATTACATACTGGATGCTCACTTTACAGACTACGCAGGATAAGCTGGTGAAAGCACTTAAAACGGTGGGCACAGACCCGGAAACCGTTAAGCGCTATCTCCTACACTGAGCTTTCTGACTTACCCACCTCCCGGTGGGTTTTTTATTTATATCGGGCTGCCTGTGAGTGCAGCGTGACTGTACCCGGACAGTTCCGATGACACGCTCTTCGTATTAAGTCAGGCTGGCTGTAAGGGCATTAGTCGGAAGTTGGATCAGAAACAGAGAACTCTGAAATAACAGTTTAACCACAACGCTACTTCCTCTTTGTGCTCAACCCTGCAGGCCAGAATGGTGGGCACCCTCAACTCAGGTTTCAGTCGACTCTGTAATTTCTTGCGGCCATCCTGCCGCTTTTTCACTCACGGCCTTATGTTCACAACGAAAGCCTTTTTATTCCCGCCTGGCATGTCATACGTCGAAATCAGCATTCTTCCGGAAGCAAATGCATTTCTAAGGATTCAAAGTACACCGCCAGGACAACCATACCTGCAGACATGGCAGCTAACTGTAATTGATTACGTTTCGATAAAAGCAATCTCAATCGTCAGCCTGATTCAGGTCTTTTCGGGCAGGCTGACAGCCGTCGTATCAATGGCTGGAACCGGGACACAATATCAGCTGTTTTTTGCGGAAAAAATAACCCTACCGACTATGTTGATGAGAGAAGCCACAGGTGCAGCGCTGAGGGGATACGACCGCGTCGCATATCATGCGTTAACATACCCCCTGTCTCTGAGTTCGGGTAACGCGGTTATTTTATTCGGGCTAAGAAGAATCACCCCTGCTGCTGAAAGCGCTCTGCCTGAGTGCCGTCATAGCGGGAATGTCCGGCACGCTGCTCCCACGCATACTTCGCACATGACAGTTCTTACAGGGTTTTCCGGACGGTCATCGGGACAGTGAAACACCATAGTTGGGGCACAATAGAAAGTGCAGTAATTGCACTTTTTCAGGCTCTTTCAAAAGGAGAGCACATGACAGGATGGCATCTTAGGCTGTGGCGCAGGAGTATGCTCTGGAGCCGGGAGCGCGCGGCGGCAGAGCCAGGCGTGAGCCTGCGTACGTATAAAAGCTATGAAAATGCAGAAGTGATTAAACGCGCGGTGGCCCTGGCAACGGTGACGCTTTCGCTTACCGGTATGATGCCCGCACTCAGAACTCAGCAGCTGAGCGCAGAACGTCTGCTACAGCTCCTCGGCGAGATGACGGAAAGCGTCAGTACGGAAATCTGACCGGGCCAGCGTGAACTGACCGTGAACGAAGAACAGGAAACAGCGAATAAAAAAATCCCGGGCGGCTGGCCCGGGAGCAACAGGAGTGAGCACTTCCGGTCTGAGGCCGGTGATGTTGGGTCCTGAGAACATGTCAGCTATTGCAATACGTCACACTGGTGTTGGCACGAGGAATAACACACGCGATAAGAATAGCGCCCGACGCGTTTTTATTTGCCAGGAAGCGTCTGATTTAACAGGGCGAGGTGCCGGTACGGTTACAGTTTATTAATCGCCCTGGTGAAATCGGGGTGAGAAATTCCGTACCGGCACTGGAAAATTTAGCATACTCACCGCGTTCAGGTATCGCGGTCTACGGGTAGCGAAACGCCTTCCCGCCACAGCTGCCACATGGCCTGCCTGATGCTCCAGAATCCGGGCGAGTAAAACACGCGCCCAAGTTTCTCTGCGATGGCCGGCGTCACCGGCTTACTATCGCACAGCAGTGACCAGACATCCCGCTGTGCCAGACCGGATTTCAGACAAAGTGATTTTACCGTCATGTCATGTTCAGCGAGCAGGTAGGCCAGAAAGCGGCCGGGCGAGGTGCGGCCATCCATAGAGCCCAGGGGTCCGTGAGGGTGATAGCCCGAGCATAAGAGGACATCGGCAGCTGCACAAGATCTGTACCACAGATTGTGAGAAATCCGCTGCAAAACTCACACCGGGGGACAGAGGTGAGATTAAGGTGTGGCGAAAGTGGGATAGCAGGCTGCAGAAACAGAAAGGCCCGGAATAAATCCGGGCCATCTGGAACCAGTGTGGCGTCATCCTGACACCGAGCTTGCCGTGTCATTATAGCGGGCTTTAACAGAGTAATATGTCAGGACATAGAAAAGTTTGTCTTCCGGTAAGATTTTAGAATGTCTTATACGCTTACCCGGGCAGATTTGTACCGCGTTATTCAGGCAAGGCCTGCCATCTCAATGGTTCTTCCTGACCGGGAAGATGCCGGTTGAAACTCTGTTACTGGCATGGAGGTAAAGGGGATGAGTACGGGATATGTTTTTGAAAAAGCCCGGGGCGGACCCGGGAATAATTCAACGATTCACCTAACCATTACTGGATCTAAAAACACAGTGCAATAATCATGGTCTGTACGTACCGGCTGTCAAATAAATCCGCAAAATAAATCCGACATTTCATCCCTTAATGACCGTTACTCTGCGCTTTTACACCCCGCGTTTTCCATGCAAAAAAGTCCCTTCAGATGCCCGGCCGGATGTTTCAATTTGTTAGTTTTAAAAATAATGCAGATAAATAACCTACAGTTTGTAGTGTGTATCCGTCAGGTTGGCGGGTAAAACTCACTAAGAGCAGACCAAACTAAGGATTAACTATGGTTGATAAATCAGAAGTTCTGGACCATGCCCAGGTAGTGGACGTTAACGGTGAGCACGTGGGTATCGTTGACCATTTTGAAGGCGATGACAAAATCAAACTGGCAAAAAGTGACCCGGAAGCCGGTGGCCAGCACCACATCATTCCTTTCAGCTGGGTGAAGGAAGTGGATGACAATAAAGTGATTCTTTCCAAATCCAAGGATGAAGTCGAGAGCGAGTGGCAGGCCGTCTAAGCAAACCGCCGCGGCAGAACGCCGCGGCAAACTTTTAACGCTTTATAGTTATTACTGCAAAATCCCCTGGTACTGAACACATCATTTTTTCTCACGCATTTATATTCTGATGTACTCCCGTAAAATCCGCCATCTGAAACCAATATTTTATTTTTTGTCCATATGACAGATTTTTCTTCTGGTGAATGCACCAGTTGCGTCTACAGTGAATCCTGAGGTTGTTATTTTCCCGAAAAGGAGGATTTGCTGTGTTTTATCACGACGATGAGAAAGGCCATATCATTATCGGAGAGGCAGCGGTCAGCCTGGCGGTCGCCGGCCAGGACATTTCGGTGGAGTCCCTTATAAAGGAGCTCTCCGTAATGGCTGAAGGTGACGTCAGCGACGCGAAGCTTGCGGAAATCTTTGACGCCAGACGCTGGCTCCAGGGTTTTCGAAAGTACAGCAGTCGTGAGCAGGCCGAGCTGCACTGGATGACGATGACGGGCCAGGAAAACGACGGATAACACAACCAGGAACGTAGACCGGCTCCGGCCGTGACACGACGATGAAAGACCAGCCTCGTATCGGGCGCGCTCTGCGCGTGCCGGCCGGAGAAACTGTCAGGGACGACACCTCCGCACCACTTCAGCTACGCATCCCGTCCTATACCCCTCTGTTTTATAAGCATAAGCATTTTTTGCAAAAAAAAGCATCACATCCTGCAACATATATCTGTACAGCTTTTATTTTTTTGTATAACTTTCCGCGCATCAGCACCCGAACACATTTTAACCGTCCCTTTTACGAGAGAATAATCATGCGCCAGAACAGCCTTAAACCTGAAACTGCGGGAGACATTGCCCGTTACTTTACCGAAGCAAAGCTTCCCTCGCAGCAGGAAACGCTGGGGCAGATTGTGGTTGAAATTCTTCGCAGCGGCGCCGCCCTGAACCGGCCGGCCATCTGCGCGAAACTGGTTCGCCGGCTGGAGCTGGCGGGCGGAGCGGAAGAAGAGCAGCACTACCGTACGCTAATCGGCCTGCTTTTTGGCCGCGAGCAGGCGGTCTGAAGCCCATCTGCTGCAGTGACCGCAGGTTTCATTTCATTGTGGATATCAAATCCGGTGCGGCCTGACCGGATTGAACATCAGCCAGCCGCGTAAGCGGCGGCCGGTACAGGAAGGTGCCCCTCTACTGACACCCGGAAAGCGGTATGTACAGAAATAAAAGCGAAAAAATAATGGATATTGCTATTGGTGAGGCTGTGGCCGGATTGCTCAGCGAGAACGCGCCGGTGTCCGGTACAACGCTGGCGGTCAGGCTGATGGAGATGGCGGCCGGCGAGACCCGCCCGGAAAGGGCTGAAGCACTCCGGATGGCGCTGGATGAAGTTATTGCCGCATTGCCGGCGACGCGCCTGCTGCTGAATCCCGAACTGCTGTTCCTGACCGAAGACAGGCCGCCTCCGGGCACCCGTCAGCACTGAATACCAGCATTCTCCGTCAGGCCGCGGAGGCAGGATGGAGCCTGCAGAAACGGGTCGTCACTGGCGACCTCAACCTTGTTTATCCCGGACGATGGGTTATGCAACAGAACACAACAGAACAAGACATCCTGCGGGCGCTCAGTGAACGTGGCGACCAGCTGGCCCCTGAAACAGAAGTTATCTGCGCCGTACTCGAAGGCCTCAGAGCCCGGGGTGGACGCGTGCTGCGAAAAGACATCATCCTAGCCCTTATAGCCGAGCTGGAGATTACTTCAGACGTAGTCAGGCTTGACGTCCTGCGCGGTGCGCTTGAGATCGTGGTGGGCTATCCGCACGACATTGATGATGAATAGTTAACCCTGCCGCATTTAACGCCCGAAACGCTTCAACCGTCTGACAACAGCCTGCTCTGCAGGCTTTTTTTCGTCTGGTGCCAGAGTGCTCAGGCGAACGTGAGCAGAATGAACGGGGTGAATGCGAAGCGCACTGCTTCGTACCAGGCCGGGCCCGAACGATCCCCCTTCATCACCGAGGCTTAAATCAGTGGATTCAGCCGCTGTGGGAGGCTGGCGATGAACTTAAACCGGCAGTGCGGCAGAATGAAGCCCGGCGGCGGAACGCCGGGCTGTCTGTGTACAGTCAGGAGGCGCCTCCCCGCGGCACCTGACCCGATATCATCATAAGCCCTGTGAAGGGATCCTGCCTGAAATAATATTTTTGCTGCCGCCTCAGCCAGATAAACGCTATTCCCTGACAGCGCGTCAGGCTTTCTCTTGCCAGAAAAATGCCGCTCAATAATACTGTACATAAACACAGTATTATTAAGAGGAGGATTTATGCGTTATTTACATACAGCACACACCCTTAACCCCGCAAAGTCTGCTAGGAGTTTCCAGTAAAACCGGCAGTGTACAGCTCTGGCCTGACGCTGCTCTGGCTCCCCGTTTTCACACCGCGCGTGCGCGTGCCACTCTATGCCGAGCCGTGTGCGGCAGGGTTCCCCTCCCCCGCCGCCAGATTATGTCGAAAAAGAGCTGGACCTGAACGAGCTCTGCATCCGCCGGCGCGCCTCCACGTTCTTCGTGCGCGCCAGCGGCAGCAGCATGGAGGGCCTTGGGCTTTATGACGGCGACGTCATGGTGGTTGACCGGGCCGACGAGGCGTCGCACGGTGACATTGTTATCGCTGAGGTGGAAGGTGAATTTACGGTTAAACGCCTGCAGCTGCAGCCCCGGCTCGCGCTGCTACCGATGAATCCGGCCTACCAGGTGATTTATCCGGAAGAGTTGCAGCTGCTCGGCGTGGTCACCTGGTGGTTCAACAGCACGCGTGCCCGTCGGAGGTAACGATGCCAATGTTTGGCCTGGCAGACGTGAACTCGTTTTACGCCAGCTGTGAGGTGAATCGCCACGGATTTAACAGACACCTCAGAGTCATTTAAGATGACTTAAAGAGAGGTGCCCATGAGCGGTAAGCGTTATCCTGAAGAGTTTAAAATTGAAGCAGTCAAACAGGTTGTTGATCGTGGTCATTCTGTTTCCAGTGTTGCAACACGTCTCGATATCACCACCCACAGCCTTTACGCCTGGATAAAGAAGTATGCTCCTGATTCTTCCACTCATAACGCACAGTCAGATGCTCAGGACGAGATCCGCCGTCTTCAGAAAGAGCTGAAGCGGGTGACCGACGAACGGGATATATTAAAAAAAGCCGCGGCGTACTTCGCAAAGCTGTCCGATTGAGGTACGCCTTTATCCGCGACAACAGCCGTTGCTGGCCTGTTCGTTTGCTGTGTCGGGTTCTGGATGTCCGTCCGAGTGGATTTTATTTCTGGCTTCAGCAGCCACATTCACAACGTTACCAGGCAGACCAGATGCTGGCCGGGCAGATCAAACAGTTCTGGCTTGAATCTGGCTGGGTCTATGGTTATCGCAAGATCCATTTCGATCTGCGTGATAACGGGCAGCAGTGCGGAGTGAACCGAGTCTGGCGGCTGATGAAGCGTGCCGGAATAAAAGCTCAGGTTGGGTACCGTAGCCCACGGGCACGTAAAGGCGAAGCCAGCATCGTGGTACCCAACAGGCTTCAGCGACAGTTCAATCCGGACTCACCGGATGAGCGTTGGGTGACGGACATAACATACATCCGAACCCACGAAGGCTGGCTGTATCTGGCCGTGGTGGTTGACCTGTTTTCCCGAAAAGTTATCGGCTGGTCAATGCAACCCCGCATGACAAGAGATTGTCCTGAACGCGTTACTTATGGCGGTGTGGAGGCGTAATCCTCAAAAACAGGTATTGGTTCATTCTGATCAGGGCAGTCAGTACACGAGCCATGAGTGGCAGTCGTTCCTGAAATCACACGGTCTGGAAGGCAGCATGAGTCGTCGCGGTAACTGCCACGACAACGCGGTTGCGGAAAGCTTTTTCCAGCTACTGAAACGCGAACGGATTAAGAAAAAGATCTACGGAACGAGAGACGAAGCCAGAAGCGATATTTTTGATTACATCGAAATGTTTTATAACAGTAAACGTCGGCATGGTTCGAGCGAGCAGATGCCACCGGCTGAATATGAAAACCTATATTATCAACGGCTCAGAAGTGTCTAGATTATCTGTGGCGATTCAGAGAGCACTTCTATGGTTACTTCAGTCACTTATCTACCTCATTCCCCTCGCAGCTGTTGTAGCAGGGATCTACGTTTTTGTCCGCTTTATGCCAAATTACGCAGCCTTCCTTAGCATATCCTTGGTGATCGTTGTTTCCTTCATCTACATCAAATACAACAGATGGTATTGAATGTTTCCAACACCATCTGTCAGCACTCGCTTTTAACATCCAACCCAAATCATTAATGATAGCGCCACTCAACTTGATAAGGCCTGAAAGTCGTAACCTAATCCATCACTCCCCTTCCAACCCGCAAACCTGCCACCGCACCGAACTCACGCCCTTCTCCAGACTAATCCTTCCCACCAAACTCTCCAGCTGATCCGACATGCTCGGTTTGCCCAGCACTTCCGCATTCACTTCCATACGATGCGGCGGGTTCATATCCTCGCTGTGCAGTGATTGCAGGCGTAATCCGCTGCCGCCAAGGCTGTGCAGCATAAGGCTGCGCACCTGCACTTCATCTTGCGCCAGACAGATGATCTGCACTTTGTAGTGCTGCACCACTTCTTCCGCAGGCACCAGGCTCTGGCGATTAATCCCCTGCGCCAAATCGCGCAGCAGAATATTGGCGCAAAGAATCACCATGCAGCCAATCGCCGCTTCCAGCAGCAATCCCATGCTGCACAAAACGCCCACGGCGGCAGTGCACCACAGCGTTGCGGCGGTATTCAGGCCGCGCACGTTAAGGCCGTCGCGCATGATCACCCCACCGCCGAGAAAGCCGATGCCAGAGACCACATAGGCCGCTACGCGTGAGGCATCGGTGGCGATGCCGGGTACGCTTTGCGTCATCAAAACAAATAAACAGGCGCCAGTGCTGACCAGCGCATTAGTGCGCAAACCGGTCATACGTTGGCGAAGCTGGCGCTCGCTGCCAATCAGCGCGCCCAGAACCAGCGCGACAGTGACGCGCAGTAAAAAGATTTTCCAATCCATCATAAACCTCACTCCGCTGCTTCAGGCAGGCGGAACTTCAGGGGCTAATAAATGGATTACAGCCGGTGCCGCTACCGCTAAAACTCAGCAGCATCACGCAAAAAAACAGGGGGAGATTCTGGAAGGAAATCCACCGTCTTAACGCACGGTTAAGACAGCGTTGAGGGCTATCTTACCGCAGGGACCTTTTGTAATCGTTCGGGACAGGTGTCCAATGCAGTTATCCTCTTGGGTAAAAATTCGCCGGGATTCTAAACCTCGTATCCTGTTATGGCTACTCCAAATAGCGCTTTCGTTTAGGTTGGGTTAAAGACTTCGCTATCGGAATCCCCAACCTGTTGATGCCTTTTATCACCGTGCTATCTTACCCACTCGCTATACCGCAATCGGATCAAGACCAATGGCAAAACAACGTGTAGGAATCGTGTTTGGTGGCAAATCGGCCGAGCATGAAGTGTCGTTACAATCAGCGAAAAACATCCTCGAAGCCATCGATAAGAGCAAATACGAGGTGGTGCTGCTGGGCATCGATAAACAGGGTGAATGGCATCTGAATGATGCTTCCGGTTTCCTGCTCAATGCCGATAATCCGGCGTTGATTGCCCTGAATCGCTCCGGCGAAAACGTCGCGCTGGTGCCAGGCAGTGCTTCACAGCAGTTGATCACTCGTCAGCAGGCACAGCCGTTGTCACAGCTGGATGTGATCTTCCCGATCGTGCACGGCACCCTGGGTGAAGATGGATCGCTGCAGGGCTTGTTGCGCATGGCGAACCTGCCGTTTGTCGGATCGGATGTGCTGGGCTCAGCGGTGAGCATGGACAAAGATTTCACCAAGCGTTTGCTGCGCGATGCAGGCTTAAAAGTCGCGCCGTGGATCAGCGTGACGCAGGCACAGCGTGCGCGTTTGGATGCGCAAGCCGTGATCGATCAGTTCGGATTACCGCTGTTTATCAAGCCCGCCAATCAGGGATCGTCTGTCGGTGTCAGCAAAGTGGATCATATTGACGATCTGGCGGCGGCGCTGGATCTGGCCTTTACCTTTGATCGCAAAGTGCTGATCGAGCAAGGCATCAAAGGCCGCGAGATTGAGTGTGCGGTGCTGGGCAACGATGAACCCGAAGCCAGCCCGTGTGGCGAAGTGGTGGTGCATGATGCCTTCTACTCCTACGACACCAAATACATCAGCGCCGACGGTGCCCAAGTGGTGGTGCCCGCTGCCATCAGTGAAGAACACAGCGAAGCAATACGTGCCGTGGCGATTCGCGCGTTCCAGGCGCTGGAGTGCTTTGGTATGGCACGCGTTGATGTGTTCCTGACCGAGAGCGGCGAGATCGTGGTGAACGAGGTGAATACCCTGCCGGGCTTTACCAATATCAGCATGTATCCGAAGTTGTGGCAGGCGGCAGGATTAAGCTACAGCGATTTGATTACGCGCTTGATTGAGCTGGCGCAGCAACGCCATCAGCAGAGCAGCAAGCTAAAAAGCAGCGTTTAATCTTCACGTTCCGGGTGCCCATGAATGCGCACCCTACAACGGTTAAACAGGTTTGTCATTGATGGCGATCGAAACAAATTAGCGTCAGGCAGTTGTGAGGTTGTCATCAATGGCGACCGAAAAAACCAGCACCAAGCCATCGTAAGGTCGCCATTCACGGCGACCAAAACAACCCAGCATCAAGCCATCCTATGGTCGCCACTCATGGCGACCATCACGCACTTCACGCCACGTCATTCACCATGCTGCGCGGCTCCATCGCCGGAGAGGTTTGGTTACGGCCATTGCGTTTCGAGAGGTAGAGATTTTTATCCGCTGCCGACACCAGACGGTTAATCACGCCCGGCCATTCCCGCTCACTCTGCGCACTGCCGCGCGCCAGGCCTAAACTGGCGGTGACCGTCACCGTGTTGCCCTGAATCCAGAACTTCTCTTTGACCATCGCCTGACGAATCGCTTCGGCCAGCTGGTAAAGTTGCAGATGGCTGTAGTCGAACACCACCACCACAAACTCTTCGCCACCAAAGCGACACACCATGCCGCGATTGCCCACCACGCGTTGCATACGGCGCGCAATCTCTTCCAGCACGCCATCACCGGCATCGTGGCCAAAGTTGTCGTTAATCGCTTTGAAATAGTCGACATCCAGCATCACCACGCCCGCTTCACGCTGTAAGGAAAATGGCTCCTGTTTCAGGCTTTCATACAGGCCAGAACGCGACAGCAACTGGGTGAGGAAATCGAAGTTCGCCCGCAACGCCAGGCGATGATTGAGCTGGCGGATCGCATCCATACTCACTGCCACCAGCAGCGGGCTGAGTGCCACCGTTGCCACACCCAGTCGCGCCGAGGTGAGATGGCTGATCGGCAGCAGTGCGTCATCGCCCTGAATATTCATTACGCCGTGAGACACGAGAACGATCTCAGTGATGCCGGTAATCAGGATCACCAGGCTTGTAACAGGAATCGGTAACACGATGGCGCACCAGATCAGCGCCGGCACCGGGAAGGTTAAGCTACCTGCCCCGCCAATCATCGCCCCCATGGTCAGTGACAGCACCACTGCCGCCAGCGGTAACAGCTTGCCCGGATGCAATAAGGTGCGCGGTGAGACGTTGCGCAAGGAGCGCGCCAGCATCACCGGCAACAGCATCAGGGAAGTCGAGAATTGCTCGCTAAACCAGTCGCCCCACGCCACCGCAAAGCGCGCGTTGAAATCGACATCCTGCGCCCACGCGCCCCAGGTGGCACAGGCGGCGGCACCGAGGAAACAGGCCGGGAAGATGCGCATGGCGTTGAACACCTGGCTGTTGGCCGAAGGCGGCTGCAGGTGCTTGATCAACATGCTGACCGAAACGAGGATAAACAGGATATTGGCGAAATTCACGGTCACCGCAGGCAGCGCCCAGCCGGAGAACACTGTGTCGTTAAATATCATCGCGGCAAAGCACACCAGATAGCTGGACGTGGTATGCAGGAAAGGATTTCGCACCATTAAACCGGCAATCAGCGCGTTCACCGGCCAAAACAGGGAGAACTCCTCCGGAATGCGCAGATGACTGCCAATAAAGCAGAAGAAAAGCGTAATCAGGAACAGCGAGAGTGCATTCTTTTTTAAATTATTCTCAGCAAACAGCTTAACGCGCATACGTCTGAACCCTGTAACCTGGAAATCGCTGCCTCTTGCCCACGGGCATCAGCAAGCATTTAACCTGAAATAACTGTGCGATGATTCGGCAATTAAGCGAGTGTTCGTCATCCTACTCTGCGACTGGGCGGCACTCAATGCGCCGGATCGGCGAGATGCGAGCGCGCGAGCAGGGTTGAAACCCGAGAAACAAGGATGAGAGCTGCTGCAATTATGCCCTGCAAATAAAAAAATCGGATATCCGAGATATCCGATTTTTACGCGAAAAACCAGTTTTTCAGCAAAGCGTTATTGCTATTTAACCGCAACGGGCCACTGACTCAGACGAATACCACGATCGCGCGCGTTTTCGCCGAAATCCTGTAGTACCGCTTTGACGTCCGGATCCAGGTACTCGGCGTTATCGTGATCAACAATCACCGTGCTGTTTTCCGGGATCTCCGCCAGCAATCCCTGCAGTTTTGGGTTGTGCATAAAGGTGAGGTTTTGTTGGAAGCGCAGCACGTAGTGATCGTCATAGCGGGTAAGCTGCAGCGCGTTGCGGTGGCTTTTGTAGATGCTATAGAGAATCTGCGTGGCGATACCGATACCAATCCCGGCCAGCATGCCGAACACAATAATGCCGCCGATGGTGGCGAGGAACGGCACGTACTGCTGAGCGCCCATGCGGAACTGTTCAACGAACAGGCGCGGCGTTGCCAGCTTATAGCCGGTATACAGCAAGACAGCGGCAAGGCTGGCTAAAGGGATGGCGTTGAGCAGATCGCTGAACCACAAGCCGCAGATCAGCAATAGCGCGCCGTGGATCAAAATCGACAGTTTAGTTTGCGCCCCGACACTGACGTTCACCGAACTGCGCACAATCACCGCCGTAATCGGCATCGCACCAAGGAAACCAGCAGTCAGGTTGCCGATGCCCTGTGCGAACATCTCTTTATTTGGCGAAGGTGCCGGATGCTGCGGACGCAGTTTTTTCAGCGCCTCCTGACTCAGCAGCGTTTCCAGGCTTGCCACCAGCGCCAGCGTCACGGCAACCACCCAGACTGAAGGATTTTGCCACGCCAGCCAGTCCGGGGTTTCCAGTTCCGCCGCCAGCGCTGACAGGCTATCAAAGGCTGGCAACGCAATACGCGGTAGCCCTTCCGCCAGGCTCGGGAACAGGCGATCGCCAAATACCGTCGCCATGCAGCCGAACAACACGGCCACCAGTGGGCCCGGAATCCAACCAAGCAGCTTGACCGATTTCACTATCGGCGTGGTCCACAGCCAGAGAATTAGCAGACCGATGCCCGCCACCAGCATCGCGCCTAGCGAAAACTGAAATTCGCCATTCACCAGCGATACCAGCTCAGCATCACCTGCGGCACCGAAGGCCACCGGGATCTGCTGCATAATCAGCAAAATACCGATCGCCGCCAGCATCCCTTTGATCACACTGCCCGGCACCAGCGAAATGAAGCGACCGGCTCGCAGCAAACCAAGCAGGCACTGCAACACGCCCGCCAGAATCAGCGCGGTGAGGAAAGCGGAGAAGCTGCCAAGCGTCTGGATCGAGGCCACCACAATAGTCACCAAACCTGCCGCCGGGCCGCTGACGGCAAAACGCGAGGGACTCAGTGAAGTGACCAGCAGGCCGCCGATCACCCCGGTGAGCAATCCGGCAAACGGCGGTAAACCGCTGGCCTGCGCGATGCCAAGGCACAGCGGCAGCGCCACCAAAAACACCACCAGACCGGCGGGAATATCCTGACGCAGCGTGTTCAGATTCATGGCACCGATTCCTCTGCAGATTGCTGAGTAAGCTCTTTCAGATGACCCGACTGCAGGTCATACACACAGCCAAACACTTCCAGCGATTGCCCGGCTTGCCAGGCCTGTCGCACTGGCTCACACGCCACTAACTGAGCAAACTGGGCGATGACGTTGGCTTCGACTAAGCGGTTGAGCTTACTGCTCTCCTCTTCCTCAGCACTGGCGTGATATTCCACCAATCCTTGCTGCAGACTACTGCGCAACGCGGCGATGCGTCTTGCCAGCGCCGAATCCTCTTTTGCCAGCGGGCTGGCGGGCAACCCCAGCGCGGCCTGCACGCCGCCGCAGCCGTAGTGGCCGCACAGGACAATGCGCTCCACGCCGAGGTAGAAAATCGCGTATTGCAGCACGCTCATCAGGTTATCGTCATCGGGCACCACCATATTGGCGATGTTGCGATGCACAAACAGTTCGCCGGGATGCGAGCCAGTCAGCACTTCGGCAGGTACACGGCTATCGGAACAGCCGATCCACAGCGAATGCGGTTTTTGTTGATGCAGATATTGTTCGAAATAATCTGGATTACGCTCGCGGCGCTGTAATGCCCAACTGCGATTTTTCGCTAATAAGGGTTTAAGTGTCGTCACAATTATCTTCTCTCTACGTGCAGAAATATCGTTTTCAGGCTAAGTCACAGGTTTTAAACGCCGCTAAGACGATCGATGGAGGATGAAATCCGAGCTTCCTCACATAAATTGTTTATAGCTGCTAATGCTTGTGGTTGCACAATCAATATTTCCGCACACGACAAAATCGTACTCCCTTTAAAATAAACGTCAGGAAGTGTCGATTAAAAGTAATTTAATGCAAGCCGAGAGAATTGATTAAAAAACAATATTTGTTATGTTAATCATGCATTTAATTTGATAATTAAATTATGCATCTGGAATGAATCGACAAAAATATACACGCAGTCTTTTCATGCCTTTGCACTAGTATGGTGAATTGAATGATTTGAGTTGAGAAAAATCTTAATTATAAAATTTATGATTGGAGTCATTCACTGGGTAAAAAGCAAAATGGCGATATTTTCCGCTAATCACTTACCTGTAATTAAGCAAGAGATCAGGAAAATAATAAGGAGAATAATAATGACGATGAAAAGTAAATATCACTGGCCCTGAATTAAAATCACCGCGCCTGCCGCAACAGGCGCTAATTCGCTTGACGAATTATTTACCGTTCCACGCTTTCATACGCGCTTCACGTACCTGCAGCTGCTGTTCCGGCGTCAGTTTGTTGTAGTTCTCCGCCATGCCGCTTTCCCAATCGCCGTACAGCGGATTAGGCAGCACGATAAATTGCGTACCAAAGTGCTGATGATTGAGGTTAACGAACTGCTGACGCTGTGCATTACCCTGATGCCAGGTCGCGCCACCAAAGTCATTCAGGTTATCGCCCACGTACAACACCACATTATATCCGGCATTTTTAATCGCATCGAAGCGCGCCTGTTTATTGGAGTTTCCGGTGCTGAGACGCACGGTTTTGTCACTCACGCCGCTGAAGCCCAGCTTGTTGAGGTTGTCCACCGTCGCAGCGTAATCCTTCTGGTCGCGGTTCGAGACGTAGAACAGGGTGCCGCCATGGCTGTTGACGTAGTTGGCGAACTCCACCGCGCCCGGCACGGCGGTGGCCTGACGCGCCTGAGTCCAGGCTGACCAGGTTTTGCCGGAGAACGGCTGGCCGTTTTTCGCCTGCCATGCGCTATAGGCACTGTTATCGATCATAGTTTCATCGAGATCGACGATCACCGCTTTCGGTTTGCCCGCCAGCGATGGCGCAGCATCAAACGCCATACGCGCAGTGTTAAATGCCTGCCAGCTTAATGCCTGATACTCACCGGACTGCTGGAACCAGTTCACTGCCAATACCGATTGCTGGCCGAGCTGCTGCTGTGCCTGCTGTTTGGCCGGTTGCGCGCACCCGGTCAGCAGCAGTGCAAGAATGCCGGACGCTGCCAGCAAAGAGGTGTTTTTCATCAGATCATCCTTAAGTGATTATGGTCAGTTTGTGTAAAGCTTTAAAAATGTAGCAGTTAACGTAAGCTGTGGGCAGAAGAAAGCTGCCGCCCTGTCAAAGGAGACACTTATGTCACATGCCGGACCGCGTTCAACGCTGCTTGATGCCCTGCCGTGGCTCGATTATGCCTTTCAGCCTGCGGGCCAACCGGTGCCCACGGATGCCGCCTATGGCCAGCAGCGCCACAGCGCCCAGGTGGTGCTGGCAACCCAAAACCTGCCGCCGAAAAGCTGCGAGTCCGATGGCGTGATTGGGGAAAACCAGCTGCCGGTGGCGGTGTATACCGCTGACTGTTTGCCGGTACTGTTCGCTGATAGCGCGCAGCATCAGGTGGCGGCAGTGCACGCCGGATTAAAAGGCACGCTGAGTGGAGTGCTGAACAGTGCCATTGACGGCTTGCTTAATCTTGGCGCCCGCACTGAAACGCTGCATGTCGCCATCGGACCGGCGATTGGTCCGTGCTGTTATGAGCTGGGCAAAGATTTGGTGACGCAGATGCAGCAACGTGCAGATTTACCTGCGCTGCAGTGGGCAAGCGAGCAACCACGCAATAGCGCGGCGATCCGTCCGCAGGCGCGGGCGCATCATCAGGGCGTGTGGTTTGATTTGCCGCATCTGGCGCGAGGGTTGCTGTTACAGCGTGGCATTCCTGCCGAGCAGATCGAGGTGTTAAACGTCTGCACTTATTGCATGGCGGAGTCGGGATCGAGCTATCGCTACAACACCCATTTTGACAGCGGCTATCAATCGCGATTTTCGTGGATTCGTCGTCGCGACTGAGTGGCTGCACATCCTTGTGCAGCCCATTGCATCAGTGAATGATGGCGTTGAGTGCCAGCACACCGGCCAGGCCGAGGATCGAGATCAGCGTCTCCATCACCGTCCAGGTTTTCAGGGTTTCTACCACGCTCAGGTTGAAGTACCCCTTAAACAGCCAGAAGCCCGGATCGTTGACGTGTGAGGCGATCACGCTGCCCGAACCTACCGCCAGCACCATCAATGCCGGATCGGCATGCGTCACCGCGATAATAGGCGTGACGATCCCGGCGGTGGTGATCGCCGCAACCGTGGCCGATCCCAGCGCGATACGCAGCATCGCTGCCACCGTCCAGCACATCAGCAACGGAGAGAGCGACGATCCTTTCATCATGTCCGCGATATAGTTGCCCACGCCGCTGTCCACCAGCACCTGCTTGAACGCACCACCACCGGCAATAATGAAGACGATCATGGCGATGGCGGCAATCGACTCACCGCACATATCCATCACTTCTTCCATCTTGCGGCCATTACGCAGACCCAGCGTCAGCACCGCTATCACCACGGCAATAAACAGCGCCACCGCCGGGTTTCCGATGAACTCAAAGAACTGACGCAGCGGGTTTTCTTTTGGCGTGGTCAGCTCAAATACCGCTGCAATCGCCATCAGCACCACCGGGATGATGGCGGCGAAGATACTGATACCGAAGCCCGGCATCTCTTCTTCGGTGAAGATTTTCGGGTTATACAAGCCTTCCGGCGGCGACTTCTCAAAGCTTTTAAGGAATTTCGAGAAGATCGGACCGGCCACAATCACCGTCGGGATGGTGATGATCATGCCGTACAGCAGCGTGGTACCGAGGTTAGCGCCAAAGATGGTGGCGATAGCGGTTGGGCCAGGATGCGGCGGCAGGAAGCAGTGCGTCACGGAGAGCGCAGCCACCATCGGTACGCCGACGTACAGCAGCGGCAAACCGGCAGCAGCCACGATGGTGAACACCAGCGGCAGCAGCAGCACGAAGCCCACTTCATAGAACATCGCCAGACCGACGATCAATCCGGTGACCACCAGCGCCCATTGCAGGCGTTCTTTACCAAAAGCGGCAATCAGCGTAGTAGCGACGCGTTGTGCCGCACCGGTGTCCGAGACTAATCGCCCGAGCATGGCACCGAAGCCGAGGATCATCGCTAATCCACCGAGCGTCGAACCGATACCTTTCTGGATCGAGGCCATCACGTTGAGCGGCGTCATCCCTTCGGCAATACCCACCACCGCCGAGACAAACACCAACGCAATAAAGCCGTTGACCTTAAATACAATCATCAATACCAGCAGCAGTATCACACCCAGCACAATAATGGTTATTGGCATTTTTTATTATCCTTAGGAATACAGAGGGGTGATTAAGGTTTAGGCGCGGCCCGGCGAAAATGCCAGCCGCGCCATGGCATTACACGGCGACGCGCATACCGCCATCAACGAACAGCAAGTGACCATTGACGAAATCAGACGCGCCCGAGGCGAGGAACACCGCAGCACCGATCAGCTCTTCCGGTTTACCCCAGCGCGCCGCTGGCGTGCGTTTGGTGAGCCAACCGGTAAAGGCCGGATCGTCGGCCAGCGCCTGCGTCATCTCCGTGACGAAGTAGCCCGGTGCAATGGCATTCACCTGGATGTTATGGCGCGCCAGCTCGACGCACATGCCGCGCGTCAGCATGGTGACGGCCCCTTTGGAAGCGGCGTACGGCGTGATGGTGTCGCGGCCCAGTTCGCTTTGCATCGAACCGATATTGATGATTTTACCGCGCTGGCGATCGACCATTTTTTTCGCCACGGTTTGAGAGACCAGGAACACGGCGGTCTGGTTAACGGCAATCACGTCATTCCAGTCCTGCTCCGGGAATTCGAGGAACGGACGGCGGCGCTGGATCCCGGCGTTGTTAACCAGAATATCAATCGGTCCCCATTCGGCTTCAATCTCATCCACCGCCTGCTGCACCTGCGCAGACTGCGTCACATCAAAGGCTTTGGCATGGGCGCGCAGGCCCAGCTCGCGCAGTTTCGCCGCGCCCTGCTCTGCCCCCTCTTTGGTGGTGGCGTTGACGATCACTTCTGCGCCGGCTTCACCCAGGCCACGCGCCAGCAGAAAACCAATACCGCGCGCCGAACCGGTGAGTAATACACGCTTGCCTTCGAGGGAAAATAACTGACTCATCACTGCTCCTTAAAAGGTTAACTGGACTTTCGCCGCACGGGTTTTATCGCCGGCAAACTGCAAAGCCGCGTCGATGTCCTGCAAATCGTATTCACCGCTGAACAGCGGCAGCGGATTGACCACACCGTTCGCCAGCCACTCAACGGCGGTGTTGAATTCATGGGTAAAGCGGAAAGAACCGACCAGCTGAATCTCTTTGGCAATCAGCGCCATGATCGGGAAGTTCGGGATAGTGCCACCCATGCCGACCTGCACCAGCGTACCTTTGGCGCACACCACATCGAGGCAGCGCTGTAACGAGGAAGGATGGCCAGAAGCCTCAAACGCCACATCGAAATAGCCTTTGTCGGCCAGATAAGGCGTGAAATCGCCCTCGGCGGCATGGATCACATCGGTCGCGCCCATCTGCTGCGCCATCTCCAGCGAACGCTCGCTAATGTCGCTGCACACCACAGAGGCGGCACCGCGCGCTTTCGCCGCTGCGGCAATCAGGCAGCCAATCGGACCGACGCCGGAAATGAACACGTGCTTGCCGGTAAGATCGCCCGCCTGATGCGTGGCGTGAATACACACCGCCAGCGGCTCGGCAAACACCATCACGGTTTCATCAGCATCCTGTGGGAAAGGCACGCACTGTTTGCTGTCCACCACTTTGTACTGGGTGAAACCGCCGTCGACATGCGGCACATACATCGCACTGCCGAAGAAGCGCATCGAGGTGCACTGGTTTTCCTGATCGCGCTGGCAGTATTTGCACTCGCCGCACGGTTTGGAGGGATTGACCGCCACTTTCTGATTCGGCTTCAGGTCCGGGTTGTCGCTTTCCACCACATGACCAATCACTTCATGACCGAGGATCATCGGCATTTTGACTTCGAAGCTGCCGACTTTGCCTTCCTGATAGTAATGCAGGTCAGATCCACAAATGCCGCCGCGCGTAATACGCACCAGCGTGCCTGTGCCGTCCCAATTCACCTGTTGCGGTGCGACGCTGACCTGTTTTTTCCCGGTAATCACGCAGGATTGCGTTTCGATATTCATGGTTTCCCCATTTGTTGCTGTTGCAATGGGGGCTATCAAAGCGGGATCAGAGGCTGAAAACTGTGAACCAGATCACTCTAAATCATGTTACGAAATAGCTGTTACCTGGAACGTGAACTGCTCGTACAGAAGATGGAAGCGGGATCACTTTTTGCTGGGGAAAACCAAGACTCGTCTTGGGGATTAACCACAGTGAGCTATGTCATTATCGCCGCACCCTCACCCGGGAAAGTCGTCTGGATTGAGTCTGACAGGAGTCATAACTATAGAGCTAAATCATTAGCCCTCATCTTCAAGCTGTTTCAGGGTGCACAGGTCTCTTCCCGTGCCGGGCGAAGGAGTCCGAACCTTTCGCCTGCGACCTGTCGCCCTGCTTTTTTTGAGGTTTCTCACAGCCTGAACACCGCGAATTTCCATCCCAATCAATTCCCGCTAAAGTTGACTCATCCGACCACTTTCCGAGACTGTGTTCATGACTGAGCATTACGCCCACCTGTTTGCCCCGCTGGATCTGGGATTTACCCAACTAAAGAATCGTTTTCTGATGGGCTCCATGCACACCGGGCTGGAAGAACACACTGATGGCGCCACACGATTAGCCGCGTTTTATGCGGAGCGCGCGCGGGGAGGCGTGGCACTGATTGTGACCGGCGGCATCGCACCCAACCCACAGGGCGTGGTGGCACACGGCGGCGCCATCCTCAATCAGGAGAGCCAGTGCGACTGGCATCGCACCCTCACCGATGCGGTGCATGCCGAGGGCGGCAAAATCGCGCTGCAAATTCTGCATGCCGGGCGTTACAGCTATCAACGCGATTTGGTTGCGCCTTCAGCGTTGCAGGCACCGATTAACCCTTTCACGCCGCGCGAACTGAGCGATGGCGAGATTCGTCAGACCATTGCGGACTTTGCCCGGTGCGCCAGGTTGGCCCAGCAGGCCGGTTATGACGGCGTCGAGATCATGGGCTCCGAAGGTTATCTGATTAATCAGTTCCTGGTGGCGCACACCAACCATCGTGACGATGAGTGGGGCGGCGATGTGCAGCGCCGTCGGCGCTTTGCACTGGAGGTTACGCAGGCGGTGCGCGAGGCGGTCGGCCCGGCGTTTATCATCATCTTCCGCCTGTCGATGCTCGATCTGGTAAATAACGGCAGTTCGCTGGAAGAGACGCTGACGCTGGCAAAGGCGCTGGAGCAGCGCGGTGTAACGCTGTTTAACAGCGGTATTGGCTGGCACGAAGCGCGCATCCCGACCATCGCCACCTGCGTACCGCGTGCCGGCTTTGCGTGGGTGACGCAGCATCTGCGTGAAGCGGTATCCGTCCCCGTTATTGCCACTAACCGTATCAACCATCCGCAGGTGGCGGAATCGCTGCTGCGCGATGGCATTGCCGATATGGTGTCGATGGCACGTCCGTTTCTTGCCGATGCGGCCTTTGTGCGCAAAGCACAGGCCGGGCAGCCAGATGCCATCAACACCTGCATCGCCTGCAATCAGGCCTGTCTCGATCAAATCTTTGTCGGCAAGGTCACTTCCTGTCTGGTCAATCCCCGCGCCTGCCATGAAACCCTGATGCCGGTGATCCCTGCTGAACAGCCTAAACAGATTGCGGTGGTCGGTGCCGGCCCGGCGGGTATGGCGTTCGCGCTACAGGCAGCCGAGCGCGGCCATCAGGTCACGCTGTATGAAGCCGATGCGCAGATTGGCGGCCAGTTTAATATCGCCCGCCAAATCCCCGGTAAAGAGGAGTTTAGCGAGACACTGCGCTACTTCCGCCATCAGCTGGAGACACAGGGCGTGGCGATTCGCACCGAGCATCGCGTGAGCGCTGATGAGCTGGAAAGTGTGGATGAAGTGGTGATCGCCACCGGTATTGCGCCGCGTCAGTTGTCGATTCCCGGCATCGACCATGTCAGCGTACTCAGCTACCTCGATGTGATTCGCGATAAAAAGCCGGTCGGCCAGCGCGTCGCCATTATCGGTGCGGGCGGTATTGGCTTTGATACCGCCGAGTTTTTGCTGCATCAAAACGCGCACGAAGATTTCTATCAGAGCTGGGGCATCGATCACAGCTTGCAGGCACGCGGCGGGTTAGTCCGTCCACAGCCGCTGGCAGCGGATCGGCAAATCTGGCTGTTACAGCGTAAATCCGGCAAGCCCGGCGCCGGGCTGGCGAAAACCACTGGTTGGATCCATCGCGCCAGTTTGCAGGCGCACGGCGTGCAGATGTGGGGCGACGTGGAGTATCTGAAGATTGATGATGCCGGATTGCACCTGCGTCATCAGGGCGAAGCCGTCACTTTGGCAGTGGATAACGTGGTGATTTGTGCCGGGCAGGAACCGTTGCGTCAGCTGGCGGATGAGCTGGCCGCACGCGGTAAAGCGGTAAAGCTGATTGGCGGAGCCGATGTGGCGCAGGAGCTGGATGCTCGCCGCGCCATCGCACAGGCCACTGAGCTGGCGCTCAGCGTGTGATTAACGCAGTTTGACCGAACGCAGCACCACGAACTTGGCGTTAGACGCCACCAGCTCACAGTTGCCAAACAGCTTTTTCATTTTGACGTGATAACCGAGGTGGCGGTTGCCGACAATACGCAACTCGCCGCCGTACTGCAGGCAACGTTTGGCATCACGCAGCATTTGCCAGGCCAGATGATCGGTCACCGCGTGCTGCTGATGGAACGGCGGGTTGCACAGTACCGCGTGCAGACGATCCGACGGGAAGCCACTCAGCACGTTGTTGACGCGGAACTGACAGCGCGCCAGATCCTGCGGGCGGTTCACTTCCACGTTGAGCTTACTGGACGCCACGGCCATGTAAGATTCGTCATAGAACAGCACGTCCGCCTGCGGGTTCTGTTCCAGCGCCAATAAACCAATCACGCCGTTGCCGCAGCCAAGATCGAGGATTTCCCCTTCAATATCTGACGGCAGATGCTGCATAAAGAAACGCGCACCCACGTCCAGCGATCCGCGAGAGAACACGTTAGCGTGGTTGTGAATCTGGTAAGAGGAATCGTCCAGCGGCCACACCGTGGTCTCTGACACCTCCGGCAGCTGAGGTGCACTGTATGTGCAGTAGATCAGACGAGATTTTTTCCACGCCAGCGAAGTTTTGCTCTCACCCAGGATGCGATCGAACAGCTGCTGCGTAGAGTTGTGGATGTCTTTGGCTTTGGCCGCGCCGAGAATCAGCGTGTCTGGCGTCACCACTTTACGCAGCGCGCGCAGTTGGTGCTCCAGCAGAGCCAGCGCTTTCGGGATTTTAATCAGTACGACAGCAGGCGCAGCAGGCAGCGGCGCCAGGCTATCGATAAAGTGCACTTGATCTTCGTCCATCTCATTAAGACGCAGGTTCTGTTTCGCCGCCTGCTCGCTCAGCAGCGAGTCGCTGACGTGCCACACTTCACGGCCGTTCAGTCCGCAGGTCAGCGCACCAAAGCTGTCGTTGAACACCAGCACCGGTCCTTCTGGCAGTTCTTGCTGCAACAGATATTCATCGGCGGAATCCCACGCCTGTAACGGGCTTTCTTCACGCATCGGCGGGAAGCGCTGCAAGGTCAGCGTGCGATTGGTCAGTTCAAGTTGGCTCATGGAATCTCCGGCGTGGTACACTTTGCGCGATTTTCGCCCTAAAAAGGGGGCGCAGTATACTGTCTTTCGTCGGGAATCCCAATGTCATTAATCTATCTGCAGGGTTATCCTGAAAACATCCTCGAACAGGTGCAGTTGCTGATTGATAATCAGCGATTGGGCAGCTTTTTGCAGGAACGCTATCCTGACACGCACAATATTGTCAGTGACCGTGCGCTGTATGATTACACCCAGGCAATGAAAAATCGTTATATGCGCAGCGCGCCGCCAGTGAGCAAAGTGATCTGGGATAACAAAATCAAGGTGATGAAACATGCGCTTGGCCTGCACACCGCCATCTCGCGTGTGCAGGGCGGCAACCTGAAAGCCAAAGCCGAGATTCGTATCTCCACCTTCTTCCGTCTGGCACCGGAACCGTTCCTGCGCATGATCGTGGTGCACGAACTGGCGCACCTGAAAGAGAAGGATCACGACAAAGCGTTCTACCAGCTTTGCTGCCATATGGAGCCGGATTACCACCAGCTGGAGTTCGATGCGCGCCTGTGGATGACGGATCAGGCGATGCGCGGTAACGCGGCTTAAAGAAACTCCTGCGCCTTCTGAATCAAACTGGTTTTGGTCAAGGTACCCATAAAGCGGCGCTCTTGTGGATTGTTGAGCACCGGTAAACGCTCCAGCGTCACGCGAGCAAAGGCCTCCCAGCCTTCACGCATACTCTGGTTCTGATAAATGCACGGGAAGTTATCGTCCATCACGCTGCTGACCGGTGAATCGAGGGTGATCTCCTGTGACAGCACCTTGCGCGAGATATCATGGATTGATACTACCCCCAGGAATTGCCCCGCACTGTTGATCACATACACATAGCGTTCGCGCTTCAGCGAACTGACTGCCAGCGCCTGCCCCACAGACTCTTCCGGCTGGAGCGCCGCACCAGGAATGATCAGCTGATCTACGCGCATATTATCGAAATCGAATTTGGCTTCTGAGCGGCTAAAGTGGTTGCTCACCACCGGGTAGGTGCTGGCCGATTGCAGCCGATACACCACCATGGAAGCCAGCACCGAGGCGATCATGATCGGGAATAACAGGCTGCTGTTGAGCGTCATCTCCAGCACCATCAGCATCGCCATTAACGGCGCCTGACTCACGGCCGCTAATACCGCCGCCATACCAATCGCCGCGTAAAGCAGGCTATCGCCAACCGGCAGATGAAGTGCCACGCCCATCTGCGCCAGCGCCACGCCGAGCAGCGCACCAATCAGTAGCGAAGGGGTAAACAGACCGCCCACCGCGTTCGATCCCACCGACAGCGTGGTGGCCAAGGTTTTGAGCACCAGCAGGCCAATCAATCCAGCCAGCACATAGTGACCATCGATAATCTTCACGATCACTTCGTAGCCGTTGCCCAGAATATCGGTGGATATAAGCGCCAGAAAGCCCACCGCTAAGCCACCAAGCCCCAGACGTGCTGGCAATGATTTAATACGACCAAATAGCGTTTTGCTGCGGGCAATCAACTTTATCAGCAACCAACCGGCAAAACCGGCCACCACGCCAATCAGAATGGTCATCAACAAACTGCTGATATCCATCTGGAACAAGGCTTCGGAGAGCGGATAGAGCGCACTGCGAAAGCCAAGTGACCACATGGTCATCACCGCCACCGCCGAGGCGACAATCAGCGGGATCAGCCGCTGCAGCGCCGAGATACCAAAGGCAATTTCAGCGACAAATATCGCTGAGGCCAGCGGCGCGTGGTACACCGAAGAGAGCCCTGCCGCTGCCGCCATCGCCACAATATCGCTGTTACGCATCTGCGGGAACCAGCGGCCCATCAGGCTGCCACTCAGCGCGGAGAGCTGCACCATCGGCCCCTCTTTACCAATCGAAGCACCGCTGCCGATACTGGCAATCGAGGAGAGTGCACGAAACAGCGAGGTTTTGGTCGGCACCGCATCCAGGCGCGCGTTGATCACTTCGAGATAGTCGGTTTTAACCGTTTCCTGTTTCTCAATCGCCACCGCATAGCGCAGGAAGAACCCCGCCAGCACACCGCCCGCGCCCACCAGCAGCGGCCAGAAGATCCATGGCCAGACATGCATCGCCACGGTGATTTCGCTATCGCTGTTAAACAGCAGGCGGTTAATCAAATCAATGACGCCGCGAAATGCTAAGGTCACCAGCGACGCGACGAATCCCACGGGGATAGCAATCAGCAGTGTGGTCCAGTTCAATGCATGTTTACTTCCACTCACCCGCGCGTCCCCGCTAGCTGGTTAAAAAAATGTGCCGCATCATCATATTGGAATGCGGATCGCATGATCAAATTTCGTCTGACGAACGATCCGCTGAACATGCTACTCTGCCGCTTTACTGTTGCAGGAGTACAAAGCCGTGATTCGTTTTGCCATTGTGGGAACCAACTGGATAACCCGCCAGTTTATCGACGCCGCGCATGAGACCGGCAAAATGAAGTTAAGCGGTGTCTATTCGCGCCAGCAGTCACAGGCGGATGCCTTTATCGCTGACTATCCCTGCAAACTTACCTTCACTTCCCTCGACGATTTGGCGGACAGCCCGGAAATCGATGCGGTATATATCGCCAGCCCGAATGCGTTACACGCTGAGCAAGCGATGTTGTTTATGTCGCACGGCAAACATGTGATTTGCGAAAAGCCGATGGCATCGAATCTGCGTGAGGCCGAGGCGATGATCGCCTGCGCGCGCCAGCATCAGGTAGTGCTGTTTGAAGCATTTAAAACCGCCAGCCTGCCGACCTTCCTGCAACTGCAGAACACCCTGCCGCAACTTGGCAAGCTGCGTAAAGCGTTGATTAACTACTGCCAGTACTCCTCACGCTATCAGCGTTATCTCGACGGCGAAAATCCCAATACTTTTAATCCGCGCTGGTCGAACGGTTCGATTATGGACATTGGCTTTTACTGCCTGGCCGCTGCCGTCACATTGTGGGGCGAACCGCAGCAGGTGAAAGCGCAGGCTTCGCTGCTGGAGAGTGGCGTCGATGCGCACGGTGCAGTGGTGCTGAGCTACGGCGATTTTGATGTCACGCTGCTGCACTCCAAGGTGAGCGATTCACTGATTCCGAGCGAAATTCAGGGCGAAGCCGGCTCACTGGTGATTGAGAAAATCTCGGAATGCCAGCAGTTACGCTTTATCCCACGCGGTGGCGAGAGCCAGAATCTGACGCAACCGCAGCATATCAACACCATGCTGTATGAAGCCGAGGCCTTTGCCCAACGGGTTGAGCAGCGCCAGGTCGAGCATCCGGCACTGGAAGCCTCGCGCATCACAGCAAAACTGCTGACGGAAATCCGCCGCCAGACTGGCGTGGTGTTCCCGGCAGACCAGGCTCAAGTGTAAATATTGCAGAATATTTCAAACTCCCCATTGAATCCTTGCGCGGTTGGACGTATCTTGACCGCTGCAAAGGGGAGTAACTTGTAAGCTGATTGATCGTCATTACGATGCTAAACGCATCCGGTCGTCAGGCAACCCGGAATCTATTCTGAGTTGTAAGTGAGACCTTGCCGGAAGGCGAGGTTTGCTTGCAGCTTGATCAAAGCGGCTAACGTCTTCTGACTTAGCCGCTTTTTTATTTTCCGGACAGGAATACAACTATGCACACTGTAGGCACACCGTTACTCTGGGGCAGCTTCGCTGTTGTTGTGCTCATCATGCTGGCGATCGATCTCTTCTTACAGGGACGTCGCGGCGCACAAACCATGTCATTCAAGCAGGCCGCCGTTTGGTCGCTGGTATGGATCTTCGTTTCTCTGCTGTTCAGCGCTGCGTTCTGGTGGTACCTCGAAGGCACCGCGGGCCGTGAAGTGGCGACCGCACAAACCCTTGCCTTCCTTACCGGCTACGTGCTGGAAAAAGCACTGGCGGTGGATAACGTCTTCGTCTGGCTGATGCTGTTCAGCTACTTCGCTATTCCGGCAAACCTGCAACGCCGCGTGCTGGTGTATGGCGTGCTGGGCGCGATCGTATTGCGTACCATCATGATCTTCGCCGGCAGCTATCTGGTGACGCAGTTCAGCTGGATCCTCTACGTGTTCGGCGCTTTCCTGCTGTTCACCGGCCTGAAAATGGCGTTTGCCAAAGAAGGCGATGACGCGGCAGTGGGCGACAAACCGGTGGTGCGCTGGCTGCGTAAACATCTGCGCATGACGGATAATCTCGAAGGCGAGAAGTTCTTCACCCGCAAAAATGGCGTGCTGTTTGCCACCCCGCTACTGCTGGTGCTGATCATGGTGGAGCTAAGCGATGTGATTTTCGCGGTTGATAGTATTCCGGCGATCTTCGCAGTGACGACCGATCCCTTTATCGTCCTGACCTCGAACCTTTTCGCGATTCTCGGTCTGCGCGCCATGTACTTCCTGCTGGCGAACGTGGCTGAGCGCTTCTCGATGCTGAAATATGGCCTGGCGATTGTGCTGGTGTTTATCGGTATCAAGATGCTGATCGTCGAGTTCTACCATATCCCGGTGGGCATCTCACTGTCGGTGGTGGGCGTGATTCTGGGCGGTACCCTGCTGATTAACGCCTGGGTTAACCACAGAAACGACCAGAAACGCATCTCATCATAATCTTCTGCAGGGGCGGTAATCGCCCCTGCTTTGTTTCGCCAGCTGCAAATTTCACCTTTCATAGCTCTGTCACATTTCACATCGTCAGCAGATCAAAAAACCGATCTGCGCCGCACGTCCAGAATTATCTCTTCCCTCACCAGGACTTTTCCTTATACTCCGCCGGGCAAACCGTTTGGCGCGGAGCAACCGCGCACAACACTCATACCGCTATAAAAAGACCGAACTATGCTAAATAACTTTATTGGACGTCTGGGCGCGCTGTTCGCAGGAAGCCTGGTAAAACAAATCATGATTGGCCTGATTGCCGGCGTAGCGCTGGCGTGGTTCTCACGTGATGCCGCTCTGGCCGTAGGTCTGCTGGGTGAACTGTTCGTTCGCGCCCTGAAGGCGGTGGCCCCGCTGCTGGTGTTGGTTTTGGTGATTTCTTCGATTGCTAATCATCAACAAGGGCAGAAAACCAACATCCGTCCCATCATCATGCTCTATCTGTTGAGCACCTTCTTTGCCGCTGTGGTCGCAGTCACCTTGAGCCATCTGTTCCCGCAAACTCTGTCAATGAACGTGGGCGCAACCGAAATTTCACCGCCGTCTGGCATTACCGAAGTGCTGCACGGTCTGTTGATGAGCATGGTGGCTAACCCGATTGACGCGTTACTCAACGCCAACTATATCGGCATTCTGGTGTGGGCCATCGGCCTCGGTCTGGCCTTCCGCCATGCCAGCCCAAGCAGCAAGGCGTTTCTTACCGATGCTTCGCATGCGGCGACGTGGGTGGTGCGTTGCGTGATTCGCTGTGCGCCGCTGGGGATTTTTGGTCTGGTGGCCTCGATTCTGGCCTCAACCGGCTTTGGTGCACTTGAGGAGTACGCAACGCTGCTGGCGCTGCTGCTGGGATGCATGGCCATCATGGCATTGGTGGTGAATCCGATTCTGGTGTTCCAAAAAATTCGTCGTAACCCTTATCCGCTGGTGTTTACCTGCATCCGTGAAAGTGGCGTGACCGCCTTCTTTACCCGCAGCTCTGCCGCAAATATTCCAGTAAATATGGCGATCGCCAAACGCCTGAATCTTGATGAAGATACTTATTCTGTGTCTATTCCGCTTGGCGCGACGATCAGTATGGCGGGCGCGTCGACCACCATCACGGTGCTGACACTGGCGGCGGTACACACGCTGGGCATTTCCGTGGATGTGCCGACGGCAATCCTGCTGAGTTTTGTGGCCTCGATTTGTGCCTGTGGCGCCTCGGGTGTGGCCGGCGGTTCGCTGCTGTTGATTCCGGTCGCCTGTAACATGTTCGGGATTCCGAATGACCTGGCGATGCAGGTAGTGGCCATCGGCTTTATCATCAGCGTATTGCAGGATTCCGCCGAGACGGCGCTGAACTCTTCAACCGACATTCTGTTTACGGCAGCGGTGTGCCAGGCGGAAGCCGAGCGCGAACCGCGCACGGTGTCTGAAGCAGAATAAATTGGCATTGCACAGGGCGGCATTCATGCCGCCCTTAAGATAAGCAGGTGTGATTGATGTCAGATGCACATCGATCGCACCTGATGTTTACAGCGTGACACCGCTCTTAAATATCGCTAACTCGCGGAAATCATTGGCTTCGTTACGCGCCGGTTGACCGTTGGCAATCGCCACAATCATATCGACGAAATCCTCCAGCATCTCCGGCATGCTCATGCCCTCAATCAAACGCCCGGCATTAAAATCGATCCAGTGCGGCTTCTTCTCTGCCAGCTGCGAGTTGGTGGCAATCTTCACGGTAGGCACGAATCCGCCATAGGGCGTGCCGCGTCCGGTGGTGAACAACACCATATGACAACCTGCGCCCGCCAGCGCGCTGGTGGCCACCGCATCGTTTCCTGGCGCGCTCAGCAGATTGAGGCCAGGCGTGACCAGACGCTCGCCATATTTCAGTACATCCACCACCTGGCTCTGCCCGGCTTTCTGCGTGCAGCCAAGGGATTTCTCCTCCAGCGTGGTGATACCGCCCGCCTTGTTACCCGGCGATGGGTTCTCATAGATCGGCTGCTGATGGTCGATAAAGTAACGCTTGAAGTCGTTGATCATCGCCACGGTTTTATCGAAGGTAGCTTCGTCACGGCAGCGGCTCATCAAAATGCGCTCTGCACCAAACATTTCCGGCACTTCGGTCAGCACTGTAGTGCCGCCGTTAGCGATCATTTGATCGGAGAAGCAGCCCAGCATCGGGTTGGCGGTGATGCCAGAGAAACCGTCAGAACCGCCGCACTCCAGTCCGAACTTCAGTTCGCTGAGCTTACCCGGCTGGCGCTGATCGCCACGCATCACATTGTACAGCGCATGTAGCTGCTCCAACCCCGCTTCGACTTCGTCGTCCTGCTTCTGACACTCCATAAAGTGCACGCGGTCACTGTCGAAGCCGCCCAGCGTTTCGCGGAACACATCCACCTGATTGTTCTCACAGCCCAGACCAATCACCAGCACCGCACCAGCATTGGGATGGCGTACCATGTTTTGCAGCATGGTGCGGGTGTTTTCATGATCCTGACCGAGCTGAGAACAGCCAAACGGGTGGCTGAACAGGTGCACCCCATCGATCCCTTCTGCCTCGTTGGTCTCCTTGAGGAAGCGCGACAGAATCTGCCGGGCGATGCCGTTCACACAGCCCACCGTTGGCAGAATCCACAGCTCATTACGAATACCGACTTCACCACTGGCGCGGCGGTAAATCTGCACCTCGCGATCGCCGGCCTGAGCGGGGATATCGAGAAACTCCGGCTGGTAGTCGTACTCATCCACATCGCTCAGATTGGTGCGGGCGTTGCTGGAGTGAATGATTTCGCCAATGGCGATCGGGCGCGTGGCATGGGCAATCGGCAAGCCGTATTTGATCACCAGCGCATCCGTTGCCAGCGGCGTCAGCGCGAATTTGTGACCGCGCCCAACCTCTTGCTGCAAGGTAATGAACTGGCGATCAATCTCGACTTTGGTATCGGCAGGTAAATCGCGCAGCGCTACCGCCACGTTGTCGCGCGAATGTATTCTTATCGCATCTTGCATAGCGTTATCTCAGTTGTACCAGCGCCGTCCGCATCCCGTGGACAACGATGTTTTGCAGGTGTTGGCTGACTGCGGCCACTAATCCGGGCCGCTGAGTGAGATCTTCGCCCCAGTGTGAGCGGTTGCTGAGTACCGCCTGCACCAGCTGTTCCGGGGTCAATGTGTCCTGGTTTACCGCTGGCCACAGCTCCGCGAACTGCTGCAACCAGTGGTCGTCGTCTTGTAAAGTCCACTGCTGGTCGCCCTGCTTGCCGCGATAAAACGCCAGTAGCGCGGCAAAGGCGAAGGTCAGGCGCGGTGGCCATTGGCCGGTTTGCTGCTGAGACAACAACAGCTGTGGCAGCAAACGGGTACGGAATTTGGTCATGCCGTTGAGTGCAATCGAAAGCAGCGCATGGCGGATAAACGGATTGCGGAAGCGACGCTGTACTGCATCGGCAAAGGCGTGCAGTTCATCGCGCAGCAGATCCAGCGTCGGAATCACTTCCTCACGCAGCAGCGCATTAACATAGTTCGCAATGGCGGCGTCATCCATCGCCTCGCCGACGCTCTCCAGTCCGGCCTGAAACGCCACCGGCACCATCGCGGTGTGCGCACCGTTGAGGATCGCCACCTTCTGCGCTTTGTAGGGCGTGATGTCATCGACGAACTTCACTTCCGGCGCCAGCGCGGCGAGTTTCAGTTCTTGCGCCAGCGCATCGGGCCCCTGAATCACAAACTGGTAATAAACTTCGCCAGCCACCAGATAGCGATCTTCGTAACCCAGTTGTGCAGCGATATTGGTGCCATCGGCTGGATAGCCAGTAACGATGCGATCCACCAGCGTGTTATAGAACGCACAATGATCCAGCACCCAGCGGGCAAATTCCGGCGGCAGCTGCCAGTGCTTGATATAGCGCAGCACCAGATCACGCAGTGCATCGCCGTTGTGATCGATTAACTCGCACGGCACGATCAACCAGCCTTTCTCTGCCGCACCGCCAAAGTGGCGGAAGCGCGCCCACAGCAGTTGTGTCAACTTGCCTGGGAAGGAAGAGGCGGGCGCATCCTCCAGCCGATCCTGCTCAACAAAGGCAATGCCTGCTTCGGTGGTATTAGAGAACACAAAGCGCATCTGCGGCGCACGGGCCAGTGCGAGAAAACCTTCAAACTGCTGATAGGGCTGGATCTCGCGATTGAGGCTGCGGATTAGGCGGGTTTCACTTACCTGCTCGCCCTGCGTGTTCAATCCACGGATCAGCGTGGTGTACAAACCGTCCTGCTGATTCAGTGAGTCTTCCACCACGCGATTGCGCGGCCGCACCACCACCACGCCCGCATCGGTGCCCTGATGCTCATTGAGCCAGTCGAGCTGCCAGTCAATAAACGCCCGCAGGAAGTTGCCTTCCCCAAACTGGATCACGCGCTCGCTATAGCTTACGCCGGGGAAATCGTGACGGTTTAGCCGCTGCATCATCAGGCTCCCAACTCAATGCCGAAGTAATCGCGCGCGTTGTTGAAGCAGATGTTTTGCACCATCTGTCCCAGCAGTGCTTCGTCGGCTGGCGCTTCACCGCGCTCAACCCAGTTGCCAATCATCTGGCACAGCAGGCGGCGGAAATACTCGTGGCGGGTATAGGAGAGGAAACTACGGCTGTCGGTGAGCATACCGACGAAGCGACTCAACAGGCCGATTTGCGCCAGCTGCGTCATCTGACGATGCATGCCATCAAGCTGATCGTTAAACCACCATGCGGAACCAAACTGCATCTTGCCGGGTTCACCTTCGCCCTGGAAATTGCCCGCCATGGTCGCCAGCACTTCGTTGTCGCGCGGGTTAACGCAATAAAGGATGGTTTTCGGCAGTGCATTGTTGCGGTTCTGCGCATCCAGTAAACGGCCCAGCGGGATCGCCATCGGCGCGTCATTGATGGAGTCAAAGCCTACATCCGGGCCGAGAATATCGAACTGCCGACGATTAGCATTACGCAGCGCGCCAATGTGATATTGCTGCGCCCAGCCGCGACGCGCATATTCGCTGCCAAGCCACACCAGCACCGCTGTTTTGAACTGCGCCACTTCTTCTTGCGTCGGTGCAGCACCTTGCAGGCGACGCGCCAGGATACTATCCAGCGTGCTTTCATCGGCCTCGGCAAACAGCACTACGTCCAGCGCATGGTCGGAGATTTTACAGCCGTGTGCGGCAAAATGATCGAGACGCAGGCTCAACGCGCGGCGCAGATCATCAAAACGTTGCACGCTGACATCGGCGACCTGTTCCAGGCGCTGAATCCACGGCAGGAAGGTATCCAGCTCAATGTTGAAGGCTTTATCCGGACGCCAGCTTGGCAGCACTTTAACGCTAAAGCTGGCATCGTCCGACAGCGTGCGATGGTGCTGCAGATCGTCAAGTGGATCGTCAGTGGTACCGACCATTTTCACCTTCATCTGCTGCATGATGCCGCGTGCGCTAAAGGCATCCTGCGCCAGCAGCTCATTGCACTGCTGCCAGATGCGATCCGCGCTCTGCTCATTCAGCAATACATCGGTAATGCCAAACGGACGGCGCAGCTCAAGGTGCGTCCAGTGATACAGCGGATTGCCAATAGTGTGCGGCACCGTGCGTGCCCAGGCGTTGAATTTCTCGCGATCGCTGGCGTCGCCGGTGCACAGCGCTTCGGGTACGCCATTAGCACGCATCGCTCGCCATTTGTAATGATCGCCTTTCAGCCAAATGTCATAGAGATTGGTGAAGCGGTAATTTTCGGCAATCTGCTGCGGCGGTAAATGGCAGTGATAGTCGAAAATCGGCTGGTCTTTGGCGTAGTCATGGTACAGACGACGGGCGAACTCGCTATCGAGTAGAAAATCCTCACTCATAAAACGCGACATACCTGCTTCCTCATGTTTGGGGCCAATTGGCTTCTGATTCAAAGTTATCATACCAATTTTGACGATCGGCAAAATTGTTTGCGATAGACCTCACAATAATGACAGTTTCCCTGTGGATATATGGAAAAAATAGTCAGCCACATTGCACTAACTTGCTGTTATAACGCCTGTTTAGCGGATCACACAGCACATGCAGGGTTTTTGTGATGGCATTCAACTTTTAAAGTTGTATAACAAGTTAATCTCTCGCCTCGTTGATGCCGAACCTCATGGCACATCTCATAACAACAAGGCGGCAGGTCTGATTCGTCAACGCCGCCAGCGGGAGTGCTCAAGTACTCCCCTACCTTTAATGGCAAGTGTTACGACAGACTGGAAGAGGTTAATGATGCGTAAGATCAAAGGGCTACGCTGGTACATGATTGGGCTGGTGACAGTGGGCACCATACTCGGTTACCTGACACGTAATACCATTGCCGTGGCCGCGCCGACGCTGGAAACGCAGCTGGGTATTACCACTCAACAATATTCCTATATCGTCGCCGCCTATTCGGCGTGCTACACCGTGATGCAACCTGTGGCAGGTTATGTGCTGGATTTGCTGGGCACCAAAATTGGCTACGCGGTGTTTGCCATCCTCTGGGCGATCTTCTGTGCTGCCACCGCCATGGCAGGCAGCTGGGGCGGTTTTGCGCTAGCACGTGGCGCGGTGGGCGCGGCCGAAGCGGCGATGATTCCTGCAGGCCTGAAAGCCAGTAGCGAATGGTTCCCGGCCAAAGAGCGTTCCGTCGCGGTAGGCTACTTCAACGTTGGTTCATCGATTGGTGCGATGCTGGCGCCACCGCTGGTGGTATGGGCGATTCTGGCGCACAGCTGGCAGCTGGCCTTTATCATTACTGGCGTGCTGAGCATGGCGTGGGCGTTGTGCTGGTTAATATTTTATAAACATCCTAAACAGCAAACCAAGCTCAGCGATGAAGAGCGTCACTACATTATTTCCGGTCAGGAAGTACAGCATCAGACCGGCAATAACAGCAAAATGTCAGCCCGTCAGATTCTGCGTAATCGTCAGTTCTGGGGTATTGCCCTGCCACGTTTCCTCGCGGAACCGGCATGGGGCACCTTTAACGCGTGGATCCCGCTGTTTATGTTTAAGGTCTACGGCTTCAACCTGAAAGAGATCGCCATGTTCGCCTGGATGCCGATGCTGTTTGCCGACCTCGGCTGTATCGTCGGTGGTTACCTGCCACCGCTGTTCCAGCGCTGGTTTGGCGTGAACCTGATTGTGTCGCGCAAACTGGTGGTCACCATGGGCGCGGTGCTGATGATTGCACCGGGCACCATTGGTTTGTTTACCAGCCCTTACGTAGCGATTGGTTTGCTGTGCGTCGGTGGCTTCGCCCATCAGGCACTGTCCGGTGCATTGATCACCCTCTCCTCGGATGTATTTGGCCGTAATGAAGTGGCCACGGCAAATGGCCTGACCGGCATGGCCGCGTGGACCGCCAGCACCCTGTTTGCGCTGGTGGTGGGTGCATTGGCTGATACGCTGGGCTTCAGTCCGCTGTTTGCCGCGCTGGCAGTATTTGACCTGCTCGGTGCCTGTGTGATCTGGACCGTGCTGAAAAACCAGCCGGTATCGGAGCTGGACGTTCAGCACGTGGCACAACCGGCAACAGCTCGCACTTAATCTCCACGCTTTGGGCTGGCGCACGTCAGCCCATTTCCTCCACCCGGTCAAAGTGGTATAACAACTCATCCTTCCCTGCCACAGCGAACCGCGCAATGGATCTGAACGAATCCCGTCGTCTTTACCAACAACTCGCCAGTGAACTCAAACGTCGTATCGAGGCGGATGATTATCGCGTGGGCGATAAGCTGCCTGCTGAACGCCTGATCGCTGAAGAGATGGAAGTCAGCCGCACTGTGGTTCGCGAAGCCATCATTATGCTGGAAGTGGAAGGGTATGTTGAAGTACGTAAAGGCTCAGGCATCCACGTCATCAGCAATCAACAGCAAAACCGCGAGACCACCCCCAGCCAGCTGGAATTTGCCAGCTTCGGCCCCTTTGAGCTGTTACAGGCGCGCCAGCTAATTGAAAGTAACGTGGCCGAGTTTGCCGCCACCCAGGTCACGCGTCAGGACATCATGGCGTTGATGGCGATTCAGGAAAAAGCCCGCCAGGAAGACCATTCACGTGATTCAGAATGGGATATGCATTTCCACGTCCGCATCGCGCAATCCACGCAAAACAGCGCGCTCGCCGCGATTGTCGAGAAGATGTGGTTGCATCGCCTGCACAACCCTTATTGGCTCAAGCTGCACGAGCATATTGATGCGCGCAACATCACCAGCTGGTGCGACGATCATGACCAGATTCTGAAAGCACTCATGCGCAAAGATCCCGCCGCCAGTAAGCTGGCAATGTGGCAGCACCTGGAAAATACTAAACAGATGCTGTTTAACGCCACCGCCGACGATTTTGAATTTAATGTCGACCGTTACATGTTTGCGGAAAATCCTGTCATCCTGCCGGAAGGTAATGACAATTCTTATTGATTCTGCTGCATTTCCAGGCGAATAAGTCAGTTAATCTGCAATAGTGTCAGCTCATGTAAAGCTCCTTTTGAGCATCTGCGTCAAAAGGTAAAACTCCTGTGCGAGCGCCACTTTACACTGTCTGACCTGCGTGATTTTTGTTACAGTTATCGCCCTTTTCTTACCCTTTGCGACAGGGCTTTAAAAAGTCGCTGATTTAACAATCAATTCTGGATGGATCCGGAAATCCCGCAACGGCTGCATACCAAAAATGTATAACCAAGCCAGCCTGCGCCTCAGCCCCTTACGGGCACGTTTAACAATGATGTTCAGGAATGATTGATGGATATTTTGAAAGCATTGCTGCATGCCTTGTGGCAGCAGGATTACGAAATGCTCTCCGACCCGACACTGGTTTGGGCCATTTATGGCGTGCTGTTCTTGATCCTGTTTCTCGAGAATGGCCTGCTACCCGCCGCGTTTCTGCCCGGCGATAGTCTATTGATTTTAGTCGGTGTTTTGATTGCCAAAGGCACCATGGGTTTCCCGCTGACCATCCTGATTTTGACCACCGGCGCCAGTCTGGGCTGTTGGGTAAGTTACATTCAGGGCCGATGGCTAGGGAATACGCCAACGGTACAGAAGTGGCTCTCGCACCTTCCGGCGCAATATCATCAACGCGCGCACAGCTTATTCCATCGCCATGGTCTTTCGGCCTTGCTGATCGGTCGGTTCATTGCCTTTGTGCGCACCCTGCTGCCGACCATAGCGGGGCTTTCTGGCCTGAGTAATGCACGCTTTCAGTTCTTCAACTGGATGAGCGGCTTCCTGTGGGTGCTGATTCTGACGGTACTGGGCTTCGCGCTGGGTAAAACGCCGATTTTCCGCCGCTATGAAGATGAACTGATGTTCTGCCTGATGCTGTTACCGCTGGTATTGCTGGTGATTGGTCTGGTGGGCTCTCTGGTGGTGCTGTGGCGTAAACGTCAGTCTTCACGCAACGGGAATTCACAGCCATGATCAGATTCCGTGGATTCCCAAGGCGCTTCGTGCCCTGGGCACTTGGCGCTGCGCTGGCGCTGCTGGCGGTGATCTTTGTACCTTCGATGTTGCAGCACGATACCGTGGTACAGATTCGCGTCGCACACAATGGCACCAATTTGCCGGATGGCTTTTATCTGTATCAGCAGCTGAGTGCGCAAGGTGTGCGTATCAAAAGCATTACACCTGCGGGCGATGCGCTGCTGATTCATTTCGAAAATGAAGAACAAAGCCTTGCCGCCCAAAAAGTGCTGAAACGCTTGCTACCACAGGGCTTTGTCGTTGCAAGCGGACCGCAGGCTTCGCAGCAAGTACCTGACAGTAACCGCCCAACTTATAGCTGATTTCCACCGTCTGATGACAAGCCAGACGGTGAATCAATCCTCGCTATCCCCGCGTCTTCGTTGAATTTTTTCGTCTGCTGTCTATGCTTAAAGGTAGCGCGAGTTAAGACAAGCTGGGACGCTTCTCCTGCCCGGTTTGCGGCAGGTCATCAACAATGGAAGGTAAAACCTGATGAAACATCAATTACTGCTGGGTGCTATTCTGTTCTCTCTCTCGGGATCTCTGATGGCAGCTGAAACGCTGTGTCAGCAGAAAGAACACGATATTCAGCGTGAAATCGACATGGCTAAACAGCACGATAACCAGCGCCGTGTGACCGGGCTGGAGCGCGCGCTCACTGAAGTACGTGCGAATTGTACTGATGAAAGACTGAAGTCAGCCCACAGCGAACGCATTGCAGAGCAAAAACACAAAATTGCGGAACGTGAGCGTGAGTTGAAGGAAGAGCGTCAGGATGGCGACAAAGATAAGATTGAGAAGCGCGAACGTAAGCTGGAAGAGGCACAGCACGAGCTGAAAAAGCTTGAAGCTGAGCCTTACTAATCGGACTTAAATAAATGATGTAATGGAGAACTTCATGTCTAAAGACACCACATCTGAACATCTGCGTGCGGAACTGAAAAACCTTGCTGACACCCTGGAAGAAGTACTGAGCAGCTCGGCGGATAAATCGAAAACCGAGCTGGACAAACTGCGCAGCAAAGCGCGCGGCGCGATTGAAAGTTCGCGTGAGCGCCTGGGCGATTCCGGTGAGCGCATCGCGCAATCCACGCGTGAAGCGGCAGAGAAGGCCGACGAGTATGTGCGCGATAATCCGTGGCACGGCGTAGGCATCGGTGCAGCTGTCGGTGTCCTGATCGGCATCCTGATCTCACGTCGTTGATATGAGCGATAGTCAGAGCCACGGCCCAGGCAAAGGGGTCTTCAACATCGGTCAGCGCGTCGTCACTACCTTAGTGAGTATGGTGGAAACGCGCGTCCGTCTGGCGATTGTTGAGCTAGAGGAGGAGAAAGCCAATCTGATTCAAATGCTGATGATGGTTGGGTTGACGATGCTGTTTACCGCTTTTGGTTTAATGAGCCTGATGGTGCTGATCATCTGGGCGGTGGATGCGCAGTATCGGCTGATGGCGATTGCCATTACCACCGCCGTGCTGTTTGCGCTGGCGCTGATCTTTGGTGTGTGGACGCTGTATAAGTCACGCCAGTCAACGTTGCTGCGGCATACCCGCAAGGAGCTGGAAACCGATCGCAGCTTGCTGGAGGAGCATCGCTCATGAGCCGTCGTGAACGTGAAGCACGCATTCATGAACTGTTGAATCAGGTTCAGCAGCAGCGATTGGATCTCAGTGCTGCACGCCGTGACTGGCTGGATGGCACCGCTTACTACGATCGCGGCTGGCTAACGTTTCTCAGCTTACGCCGCTATCTGGCAATTGGCAGCAGCGCGCTGGCCATCTGGTCAATCCGCAGTCCTAACCGTATTTTGCGCTGGGCAAAACGCGGTTTTGGTCTTTGGAGTACCTGGCGCATGATTAAATCCACGCTCGAACCTCGCTAACGCCTTCATTTGAAACCGGATCTAAAAAATCCGGTTTTTCTTTATCAAAATCCCTGAACAACATTGACAGTTTAACTCGCTTACAACTGTTGCAACCTGCGACTATCATCTTCCTCCATCAGCCCAACGAATTGCGACCTGCGATTCAGCGGGATCAAAACCTTGCAGGCCAACAACCTGCTTCTTAATTCTTGTTGGAGTAAATGATGAAAAAATTCGAAGACTCAGGCCTGCTGCTGGCACGTGTATTAATGACCATTCTGTTCATCACTGCGGGCTGGGGCAAAATCACCGGTTATGCCGGTACCGCGCAATACATGCAGGCGATGGGCGTCCCGGGCTTCTTATTGCCGCTGGTTATTCTGCTGGAGTTCGGCGGCGGTCTGGCAATTCTGTTCGGTTTCCTGACGCGTTTCACCGCACTGTTCACTGCGGGCTTCACTCTGCTGACTGCGTTCCTGTTCCACAGCAACTTTGCTGAAGGCGTTAACCAGCTGATGTTCATGAAAAACCTGTCCATCGCCGGTGGTTTCCTGGTGCTGGGTCTGGTAGGTCCAGGTGCTTACAGCATCGACCGTCTGATTCGTGCTCGTTTCGCACCAGCAGCCGCACGCTAAGCACACAAGCGCTGCCAGAACACATATACTGATTTGCAGGGGCGGGGATTTTCCCCGCCCTTTTTCTTTATGGAGGGCTTATGGGACAACTGATTGACGGTGTATGGCATGACACCTGGTACGATACGAAGTCAACCGGTGGCCGCTTCAAACGCACAGAAGCAGTCTGGCGCAACTGGATCACCGCAGATGGCAGTGCTGGCCCCACCGGCAAGGCGGGTTTCGCTGCCGAGCGCGATCGCTATCATCTTTATGTTTCTCTTGCCTGTCCGTGGGCACACCGCACGCTGCTGATGCGCCAGCTTAAAGGGCTGGAAGAGATGATTTCCGTCTCAGTGGTGCATCCATTGATGCTGGAAAACGGCTGGACCTTCGACGACGATTTCCCGGACGCAACCGGCGACTCTCTGTATCAAAACGAATTCCTCTATCAGCTCTACCTGCACGCCGACCCGCAATATACAGGCCGCGTGACCGTTCCGGTGCTGTGGGATAAAACTCAGCACACCATCGTCAGCAATGAATCGGCTGATATCATCCGTATGCTCAACACGGCCTTCGATGCACAAGGTGCCCGCGCCGGAGATTATTATCCGCCGACGTTGCGCGATAAGATCGATGAGCTGAACGGTTGGATTTACGACACGGTGAACAATGGCGTGTATAAGAGCGGATTCGCGACCTCGCAGGCGGCCTATGATGAATCAGTCACCGCGCTGTTCCATTCGCTGGCGCGACTTGAGCAGATCCTCGGCCAGCATCGCTATCTGGCTGGCGATCGCCTGACGGAAGCGGATTTGCGTTTATGGACCACCTTAGTCCGCTTCGACCCGGTGTATGTCACGCATTTCAAGTGCGATCGTCACCGCATCAGTGATTACCGCAATTTGAGCGGCTTTCTGCGTGATATCTACCAGATGCCGGGCATCGCCGATACGGTGAATCTGCCGCATATTCGCCATCACTATTACTGTAGCCACAAGACCATCAACCCGAGCGGCGTAATTTCGCTGGGCCCGGCGTTTGACTGGGATGAGCCACACGGCCGCGGTTGAGGTTAGTGGGGATCATTGCGTTCAACACACTCCTTTTTTAAGGAGTGTGTTGTGCAGGTTTTAAAAGGTGGAATACGAGGTGAACCGCCTGACACTCCATTTCTTCATGCGCGTTAGCCGCTAAGTGTCAGGCCGATGTGCCCACTTTTAAGCAAACTTAATCAGCACCATCCCAGCAATCAGCAATCCCACCCCTAACCAGCCGATGCGATTCAGACGTTGACCAAACAGTACCCAACCAGCCGCTACCGTTGCCACCAGACCAAAACCACCCCACAGTGCATAAGCCACTGAGAGATCGATCCCTTTCACCGCTTGTGACAACGCACTGAATGCCCCCAGCACCGCGACCAGTGAGAGCAGGCCGTAAATGACACGGCGGAAACCATCGGAGTATTTGAGAAAGATATTCGCGACGATCTCCAGCCCAATCGCCAGTGCAAGCCAGGCAACGTGCGCCGCATTAAACGTGGCCATGTTGCAGCTCCTTGCGTGTCAGCGTGCCAGATTTGATTAGCGCAATTCCCGCCACCAGCGTGATTAAGCCCGCCACCTTCATCAGCGATAAGGGTTCATCGAACAGCGTGACGCTGAACAGGGTGATAAACAGAATGCCGATACCTTCCCACATCGCATAGGCCACGCCTAAAGCGATACGTTTTACGGCGAAAGACAGGAAAATATAAGAGAGCGCAATCATCACCAGCATAAAAATAAAACCCGCGTTGTCGTCATTGACGCTGGCCCATTTCATAGAGAGCGTGCCGGTTATTTCAGCCAGGATAGCTAAAACCAATAAAAGCCAATAGCGCATACTTTCTCTCCTTAAGAGAAATAAAGAACTATCACGCGAAATAAACGCATGTGAAATTTTAAGAATATTTTTAAATAAGGAGAGTGTGGCGCTAAAGCGCGAAGCGCCAGTGCTGGTCGCAGATCGAGCAGTGGAAGAGTGCAGGAAGGTCAGTAGAAATAGCCATCATTGGGGCGAATATTTTGTCCATAATTTTACAACTTATCCACGTTGTTGCTTTTCGTCGATGTGGATGAATAATTGTCCTCGGTAGTGAAACACGCGCCTATTCTGGCATAAGGTTTATTTTGTTATGCGGGATTTTCATTTCTTTACGCTTTGGCATTTTTTATTCTCTGCGAACGAGAATTTATTTTAATTATTGTTATGCCGCGTTCTTTTCATAGAGAGTGGAGTGGACAGTCATTCATCTTGCCGCCGTACGCCAGATAGCAAAAACCCCTCCGGAGCGGTTTTTTTCCATAAAGAAGTCGAAACTGAATGATAAGCCGCGTTCTTTTCATAGAGAGTGGAGTGGACAGTCATTCATCTTGCGCCGTACGCCAGATAGCAAAAACCCCGCCGGATCGGTTTTTTTCCATAAAGAAGTCGAAACTGAATGATAAGCCGCGTTCTTTTCATAAAGAGTGGAGTGGACAGTCATTCATCTTGCGCCGTACGCCAGATAGCAAAAACCCCGCCGGAGCGGTTTTTTTCCATAAAGAAGTCGAAACTGAATGATAAGCCGCGTTCTTTTCATAAAGAGTGGAGTGGACAGTCATTCATCTTGCGCCGTACGCCAGATAGCAAAAACCCCGCCGGAGCGGTTTTTTTCCATAAAGAAGTCGAAACTGAATGATAAGCCGCGTTCTTTTCATAAAGAGTGGAGTGGACAGTCATTCATCTTGCGCCGTACGCCAGATAGCAAAAACCCCGCCGGAGCGGGGTTTTCACATGAAAAAGTCGAAACTGACCGATAAGCCGGGTTCTGTCGTGGACAGTCATTCATCTAGGCCAGCAATCGCTCACTGGCTCAAGCAGCCTACCCGGGTTCAGTACGGGCCGTACCTTGTGAACCCCTATTTGGCCTTGCTCCGGGTGGAGTTTACCGTGCCACGAACTGTTGCCAGCCGCGCGGTGCGCTCTTACCGCACCCTTTCACCCTTACCTGATCCCATTACTGGGCCATCGGCGGTTTGCTCTCTGTTGCACTGGTCGTAGGCTTGCGCCCCCCAGGCGTTACCTGGCACCCTGCCCTATGGAGCCCGGACTTTCCTCCCCTCTGCCCGTCTCCCCCGAAAGGGACGACGACAAAGCGGCGACTGTCTGGTCAGCTTCGGCGCGGGATAATAGGCGATCCGCCCGCGTTTGTCACGCCTCTTGCTGCTCCAGCGCGTACTTATACAGGGCGTTCTTCTTAACGCCATGAATTTCCGCCGTTAACGCAGCGGCTTTTTTCAGCGGCAGCTCAGTTTGCAGCAACGCCAGGGTTCGCAACGCTTCGGCAGGCAGCGCTTCTTCATCGGCCTTGTGCCCTTCAACAATCAGCACCATCTCGCCTTTGCGACGGTTTTCGTCTTCCAGTACCCAGGCCAGCAGTTCGCCCACCGGCGCGCCCTGGATGGTTTCCCAGGTTTTGGTGATTTCACGCGCCAGCACCACATAGCGATCGGCACCCCATACGCTCACCATATCTTGCAGGCTATCGATCAAACGGTGAGTAGATTCATAAAAAATGAGGGTACGTGGTTCATTCTCAAGGGAGCGCAGCACATCGCAGCGGCCTTTGCTCTTGGCGGGCAGAAATCCTTCGTAACAGAAACGATCTGACGGTAACCCCGCCGCGCTTAATGCTGTAATCGCCGCGCAGGCACCCGGCAACGGAACCACGCGCACACCTGCTTCACGGCAGCGACGCACCAGATGATAGCCCGGATCGTTGATTAACGGCGTGCCCGCATCAGAGACCAGCGCTATGCTCTGGCCTTCTTGCAGCTTGGCTAACAACACTTCTGCTTTCTGTTGTTCGTTGTGGTCGTGAAGTGCGAACAGTCGCGCATTGATGGCGAAATGTTGTAGCAACAGCCCGGTATGACGTGTATCTTCCGCTGCGACCAGATCGACGCTCGCAAGCACCGTCAGCGCACGCTGCGTGATATCACCCAGGTTACCGATCGGGGTAGGAACGATATAGAGCGTGCTGGCAGAAATCTCTGCCCGATCGAGTTGTTTCATTGTTTCATCCGAATTGCCGATTTAATATTGAGCATCTAGAAAAAAACATCACTGGATACAGTATGCTTCCTTCAAAAGTCGTACGTCATAAAGCAGGACGCTTTGTACCTGTTCTTCTCGCTGGACTGATTTTAGCCGCCTGTAGCGGCCAGGGACCGCAGCAAACCTCCAACGTCAATATTCAGGGGCCTGCTACTGGCCGGTCTGACTATTATCTGCAGCAGGTGCAGCAAAGCAGCGATGATAGCAAGACCGACTGGCAATTACTTGCCATCCGTGCCCTGTTGAAGGAAGGAAAGTATCCGCAGGCTAACGATCAGATCTCGCAACTGCCACAGCAACTCTCTGCAGTGCAGCAGCAGGAGCTGCAATTACTGCGCGCGCAGATGCAGATTGGTCAGCAGGATTTCGGCGGCGCTCAGCAGACGCTGGGTCAGGTGAAGACTGATGGCCTGTCTCAGGATCAGCAGGTGCGCTACTACGCACTGCAAATCGCTGCGGCGCAAAATCGCCCTTCACTCGCGCTCTTACGCGCCTATATTGCTCAGGAGCCGTTGCTGCAAGGCGCCGACCACCAGAGCAATATTGACGCCACCTGGCAAGCTCTGACGCAAATGACGCAGGATCAGCTGAACAGCCTGGTGATTAACGCCAATGAGAACACCCTGCAAGGCTGGCTGGATCTGCTCAACACCTGGCATACCAACAGCCAGGATCCGCAGATGCTGAAAGCGGCGATCAAAGACTGGCAGACACGTTATCCGCAAAACCCGGGTGCGAAAACATTACCAACTCAGCTTAGCCAGGTGCAAAACTTCACCAAAGCCTCGACCAGCACCATCGCGCTACTGCTGCCGCTGAATGGCCAGGCACAGGTTTTTGCCAATGCGATTCAGAAAGGTTTTAACGATGCCAAAAATGGCGTGTTAACTGCACCAGCCCCGCAACCCGCCCCTGCTGCTACCGCGGCAACCGATGCCAATGGCCAGCCGTCAGCACAACAGCCTGGCGACGCGAACGCACAACAGCCTGCCGATGCTAACGCTGCCGCTAACGCAGTTGTCAGCCCGGCCATGGCAGGTAATATGCCGCCACAGACCGAACAGCCGCAGCCCGCAGCACAACCGGCGACTACGGCGGCTCAGCCGGACAGCAACGCTCAGGTTAAAGTTTATGACACCAGCAGCCAGCCGATTGCCCAGGTGATGCAGCAGGCGCAGCAGGATGGCGCGACTATCGTGGTGGGTCCACTGCTGAAAAACGACGTGGAATCGGTGGTGAACAGCCAGACGCCACTCAACGTGCTGGCGCTAAACGAGCCAGAACAGATCCAGAACCATCCGAATATTTGTTATTTTGCGCTTTCTCCTGAAGACGAAGCGCGCGATGCCGCGCACCATATCTACGAGCAAGGCAAACGCCAGCCATTACTGCTGGTACCGCGTAGCAGCTATGGCGATCGCGTCAGCAAGGCGTTCGCACAGGAGTGGCAGAAACTTGGCGGTTCCACCGTACTGCAACAGCGTTTCGGTGGCGTTTCTGAGCTGAAACAAGGTATTAATAGCGGAGCGGGTATCGCATTGAGTGGCACGCCGCTGACGGTTGAACAGCCGCAGTCTGCCGCCGTGGCTGTTGCGGGCCTGACCATTCCAGCGCCGCAAACCACCCCGCCAGCGCCAACGACCGATGCCAGCGGCGGCAGTGTGGATGCAGTGTACATCGTGGCCAGCCAGGACGAGCTGCAACTGATCAAGCCGATGATTGCGATGCGCACCAGCAGCCGCAACAACATCGCACTGTATGCAAGCTCACGCAGTGCGCAGGCGGGTGCCGGTCCAGACTTCCGTCTGGAAATGGATGGCCTGCAGTTCAGTGATATTCCGCTGCTCTCCGGTAACAATCCGGGTCTGATGCAGCAGGCGGCGAAGTCGTTTAACAACGATTATTCGCTGGTTCGCCTCTACGCGATGGGCATTGATGCCTGGACGCTGGCGAATCACTTTAACCAGATGCGCCAGGTGCCTGGTTTTGCCATTGATGGCAACACTGGCAAACTGAGCGCCGACACGGATTGCGTGATCAACAGGAAGTTGGCATGGAACCAGTATCGTCAGGGACAAATCGTTCCAGTGCAGTAAACCGCCAGCGCATTGGCGCTGAGCAGGAGCAGCAGGCGCGTGGCTATCTGGAGCGCGCCGGGCTGCGATGGGTTGCCAGCAACGTGCGTTGCCGCAGTGGGGAAATTGATCTCATTATGCGAGACGCCGATTGCTGGGTGTTTGTCGAAGTGCGCTATCGACGCGATGCGCGCTACGGCGGTGCCGCCGCCAGCGTGACGCGCCAGAAACAACAAAAGCTGCTGCGTACCGCTGCATGGTGGTTGCTGGCACGCGGCGGCAGTTTTGATACGGTGAATTGCCGTTTTGACATCATTGCCATTACCGGGCGTGAGCTGGAATGGCTGCCCGATGCCTTTAATGCCGATGGATAGAACCAGGTGGTCTTGTGCAGGACAGAATTAAAGCGTGTTTTACCGAAAGTATTCAGACTCAAATCGCCGCTGCGGAGGCACTGCCGGATGCGATTTCTCGCGCCGCTATGACGCTGGTGCAGTCGCTGCTGAACGGTAACAAAATCCTGAGTTGTGGTAACGGTGCTTCATCGGCCAATGCTCAGCATTTTGCCGCCAGTATGATTAACCGTTTTGAGACCGAGCGCCCCAGCCTGCCTGCGCTGGCACTGAGCGCCGACAATGTCATGCTGACGGCGATCGGCAACGATCGTCTCCACGATGAAGTTTATGCCAAGCAGGTTCGCGCGCTTGGTCAGGCCGGTGATGTGCTGCTGGCTATTTCAACCCGTGGCAACACCCGCGATATTGTTAAAGCGGTTGAAGCTGCGGTGACTCGCGATATGACTATCGTCGCGTTGACCGGCCATGATGGCGGTGAGCTGGCGGGCCTGTTGGGTCCGCACGATGTGGAAATTCGCATTCCGTCACATCGCAGCGCACGCATTCAGGAGATGCATATGCTGACGCTGAACTGCCTGTGTGATTTGATTGATAACACTTTGTTCCCACACCAGGAATGACTGAAGGAGCTCAAATGAAAGCATTGAACGCTGTCGCCATTCTTTTAACCGCCATGATGCTGCAAGGCTGTGTTGCCGTTGTGGCAGGCGGCGCCGCTGTGGCGACCAAAACCGCAACGGACCCGCGCACCGTCGGTACGCAAGTGGATGATGGTACGCTGGAACTGCGTGTCAGTAACGCACTGGCTAAAGATGAACAAATCAAAAACCAGGCGCGCGTCGTGGTCACCGCTTATCAGGGCAAAGTGCTGCTGACCGGTCAATCGCCATCGGCTGATTTGGCGAGCCGCGCCAAGCAGATTGCCATGGGCGTGGATGGTGCCACCGAGGTGTATAACGAAATCCGCACTGGCCAGAAAGTGAGCCTCGGCACGTCATCATCCGATACCTGGATCACCACCAAAATCCGCTCACAGCTGCTGGGTAGCGATCAGGTGAAATCATCGAACGTGAAAGTGACCACGGAAAACGGTGAAGTGTTCCTGCTCGGTCTGGTGACACAACAGGAAGCCACTGCGGCGGCCGATGTGGCCAGTCGTGTAAGCGGTGTGAAACACGTAACGACCGCGTTCACCATCCTGCAGTAATCTGCATCTGACGGGCGCAGTCAATTGCGCCCCGACCACAGACAAGGGCAGCCTCAGCGGGCTGCCTTTTTTTATGCCGGTAAATCGATGACGAGAGCACGTAGCGGCGTTTTCGCCTGCAACGTAATCTGCTGTTCTTCACTCAAGAACGCGCCGTCACCGCAGCTCAGTAACTCCTGATTGGCGCTACTTGCCTGCAGATCCAACGAACCGTGGATAGATTGCAGATAGGCACGAGGGCCGTTCAGTTTCACCATATGCTGCTCACCGGGTGCGAGTATCACCTGATGGACCCAAACTTGCTGACGCAGTTGCAGGCTGCCATCCACGCCGTCTGGCGAGGCCAGCAAGAAACGGGTCTGCTGCGGCACAGCGATTTTCTGCAGCAGCGGATTCTCTCGATCCGGGCAGGCCGCCAGCCACAGCTGCATGCGTGTTAGCGGGTGATCTTTGCTGATGTTGATTTCGCTGTAGTTCACACCCTGACGTGCCGACAGCAGCATGGCCTCGCCTTCCCGCGCGACCAGGTGATTACCTTCGCTGTCGCGGTATTCTGCTTCGCCCTGCAACACCAGGTTCAGCACATCCACCTGCGGATAGCTGCGTGGCTGGAACGCCGCACCGGGTGCCAGCACTTCCTGATTAAGCACACGCAATGAGGCGTAGCCCATTAATTTCGGGTCAAAATAGTGGCCAAAAGAGAAGCTGTATCGCGCCTGCAACCAACCGAAATCGGCCTGGCCACATGCTGACGCGCAGCGGGTTGTCATCATGATTTACCTCCGACGCACTGCGGTGAGATTCGACCACAGGCTTTATACGTTAATGGTAAAAGGCTGGACGCCGGATTGTTAGCCAGTTAATCTGCCTGGCATATTCAAATTTACTGACAGAGAACCGGCATGGCAAAAGACCGCGCGTTAACCCTCGAAGCTTTACGTGTGATGGATGCTATCGACCGTCGTGGTAGCTTTGCTGCGGCAGCCGATGAACTGGGCCGCGTTCCCTCTGCATTGAGCTATACCATGCAGAAACTGGAAGAAGAGCTGGACGTGGTGCTGTTTGACCGCTCCGGCCATCGCACCAAGTTCACCAATGTCGGGCGTATGCTACTGGAGCGTGGGCGCGTGCTGCTGGAAGCGGCCGATAAACTCACCACCGATGCCGAAGCGCTGGCTCGCGGTTGGGAAACCCATCTCACCATTGTGGCCGAAGCACTGATCCCCACCAATCTGCTGTTTCCTGTCGTTGAAAAGCTGGCTGAGAAAGCCAACACGCAGATTTCGCTGGTGACGGAAGTGCTGGCCGGTGCCTGGGAGCGTCTTGAACAGGGCCGCGCGGACATCGTGATAGCGCCTGATATGCATTTCCGTGCATCAACCGAGATCAACACCCGTAAGCTCTACAGCATTATGAGCGTCTACGTGGCCAGTCCGGATCACCCGATTCATCAGGAAGCCGAGCCGCTGTCTGAAGTGACGCGCGTGAAGTATCGCGGCATCGCGGTGGCGGATACCGCGCGCGAACGCCCGGTGTTAACGGTGCAGCTGCTGGATAAACAGCAACGCCTGACGGTGAGTAGCATGGACGATAAACGCCGAGCGCTGCTGGCAGGATTGGGTGTCGCCACCATGCCTTATCCGATGGTGGAACAGGATATCGCCGAAGGCCGTCTGCGTGTTGTGAGTGCCGAATACACCCGTGAGGTGGATATCATTATGGCATGGCGTCGCGATAGCATGGGTGAAGCCAAAGCGTGGTGCCTGCGTGAAATCCCGCGGTTGCTGGCGAAGCAGCGTAGCTGATTAAGACCAGGCCGGCATAAATACTGACTCTATCCCAACAGTGTAGCGGGATATTCATCGCAAACATCATGAGCCGGGATGCGTGCCGGACGTTGTAGTGCTGGCTTCATCCGGCCCTGGTTTACCATCACATCCGGCTCAGACAATCGATCGCCACCGCTTTAAAGCTGACGAAATCCGCGCAATCGCGCAATCGGGTCATCGCCCGCTCGCGCAGGAAAGTAACGAACAGATCGTAAATCGCCATCGCCTCTTCGTATTCGCTTTTGCTGATCGCCAGCAGGAAAATCACCGAAGCGGTTTCATCACCCCAGCTCACGCCATGCGGCGCCAGCACGGTATACACCACGGTTTTCTTCGCCAGCAATCCCAGTGAGTGTGGCAGCGCAATGCCTTCGCCGAGCAGGGTGCTGACAATCGCTTCTCGCTCTTCGACGGAGGGATAAAAGTCCGCATCCACACAGCCTTCTGACTCCAGCTGATCGCACAACACGCGGAACAGCGCGGATTGCGTCATCGGCTTATCCAGCACCATAAAGTGCTGTGCATCGAAGTATTTTTCCAGCATGTAAGGCCGTGTGCGATCCACCAGCACCAGCTTACCCAACTGCTCCAGCTGGAACTCGGTCGGGAACGGCGACATCACCGCAATCGGTTTATTCTTCTCACTCAAACGCACGGTGGAAATCACGAAATCTTCGTCAATGTGTTCGCGCATCTCGTAATCACGCTGCGACAAACGCGCCGTGACCACCAACTGCGGGTATTTACGCAGCAGCAGCGCTTCAATCATGCGCAGTGTGGAGTTGCCGCTGTCGCACACCAGCAGCACCTGCGGATGGCGTTGATAGCCGACATCGTAATGCCGCTCTAGCCCGACACCGATGTGCAGCACCAGAAAACCGATTTCGTTCTCGCTGATGCTGTACGGCGTGTACTTTCCCCAGCTGGTGACCGCCGCCAGCGTCACGTCATACGCCATCGGATAGTGCTGTTTGATGTTACTCAGCAGCGGGTTGGGGATGTGAATCTGGTAGCGCACCCGGGTAATCATAGTTTTGATATGGGTGAGCAGATCGGCCCGCAGCTGCTCATCCTGCTGCAAGCGGTAGTTGTAATGGGTGTTGATGTAGTTCAGCAGGTAATCGACTAACGCATCGGCGTCATCAGCATTAATGGTGCTGGGCGACAGCGCCTGAATCTGCCGGGCGGCGATATTGACGCGCAGCCAGTTCTCTTCCGCCTGCGAGATCGGTTTGCCGACCAGCGGATGCATCAGATTCACCAGATGATGCGCGGCTTCGCGCACCTCATCACCGACATCTTCTGCGCCGGGATCGTTGAGCGGGAAACCTTCGCTGATGCGTCGCACCGCCACCGCACAGTAAATTTGCAGATAGCGCTCGCCCTCATCGCTAAGGCGAATCGCGTGCTGATTAAAGCAGTGCTGCAGCAGCGGCTCCAGCTGCGCCAGGATGCCGCTGTGCAGCGCTTCCACCGTCAACAGCGGGCTGTCGGGCATCTCCTGATCAATTTGCCACAGCAAATCCGTCAGGCAGGTGCGGATCGCCGCTTCGCTGCCGAACAACTTCATGCCGTAATGCGGCTTGGTTTCGATATTCAGATGATAGCGGCCAAGCCATTCCCGCACCTCCGCCATGTCGCTTTGCAGAGTGGCACGGCTGACAAACCACTCTTCCGACAGGTCTTCAAGCTTGAGTGAATAGGCGGCGGTGAGAAAACGCGTGAGCAAATAGCGTACGCGATCCTGAGAAGTGCGCGGCACGCGCAGCGGCGCGGCGCTCTCTTCCTGCAGACGGTCAAAAAGCGCCACATCGTCGATCTTCAGCTGATATCCCGCGCCGCGCGCCAGTACGAACTGTGCGCCGTGTTGCTCCAGCAGCGCATTCAGCGCGGTGATATCGGTGCGCACCGTGCGCGTTGAAACTGAAAAGCGGCGCGCCAGTTCATCCTGTGGCAGCGTTTCGTTTTGCAGCGCAGCGAAAAGTTGGGCCAGACGCTGATTGGGAAATCTCACGGAGCTTCACCTGTGACTCGTTTGTTACAGCAGTTTCTTGCACGTTGCCAGAAGCTGACGCACATCGTCAATGCGCGTGTCGCCAGTGGCACTGTCGATGATCGAACTATAGACGTGTGGAATCACTTTGCTGACGCCCGCATCGAGTGCAATCTGCACAATGGCTTCGAAGTTATTGAGATCGATGCCGCCGGTCGGTTCCAGCCAGAAGTCGTGACGCGCACAGGCTTCAGCAACGGCACGGTACTCATTCACCGCTTTTAAGCCGCCCATCGGGAAGTATTTCACCGAACTGCCCCCCATGTCCTGCAGCATGGCGATGGCGCTGTCGATCGGCACAATCGCATCTTCCAGTTGCGAGCTGCGCGGTCCGGTGGAGATTTTCACCAGGCCCGGCGTGCCGGTTGGTGAAATCAAACCGTTGACCACGGTGTGATGCTGCCCGAGCAGCGCGCGGCTGGTCGCCACACCGGTAAACACCTGGTTCACGTGCTGCGGTTGCAGCACCGCTGAGATCTCACTCACCATCGCCGACTGATTCGGATCGCCCGCGCCCAGTCCGACGGACAGCGCGTTGTCGATCAGTGCCGCGTACTCACGCATATCGGCAATCGCTTCTTCATTGCTCGCGTAATTTTTTGATAAGACGCCCACCAGCACGTGGCCTTCTGCGGCCTGCCAGATCTCTTTGGCGTTCTGCTTAGAACCGGCCAGCACGTTGAGGCACAGACGGCCCTGATAGAAATTCGGGTTCAGACTCATGCGCGTTTTCCTCCACTGAGTAACGCCTGGATACGGCTAAAGATAATATGCAGCTGATCGGTGCTGACGCTGCGCACATCGGCTTCGATAATGCCTTCATTGGCTTTGTAGCCACGGAAGTAGATGGCGATGTCGCCGGTTTTCAGCGCCTGCACCAGCTCACCGGTTGGCCATTGAGTGACAGCTTCATCGAACTTGATCTCGGCACGGGCGATATCTCGGCCCGCCGCATCCCATACCACGCGTGCAGACACACCATTGATTGTGTTGAGGTTATCGATAAACGGCGTCATGTTGGCTACCATCTCAGCGCCGGTGGTTTTCGGCTGCACCAGATAGTTTTCAATCGCCTGCGTCAGACCAAGAATGCCCTCTTTACCGACTTTCATCGCGCGGCCAATGCCGTTGCTTTGACGTTTTACCCACTCAACGTACTGGGTGCGGCCAATCACCAGACCGCTGGTCGGCCCTTCAATCGCCTTGGCACCGCTGTAGATCACCAGGTCCGCGCCCATCTGGTAGTAGCACTGCAGATCTTCTTCTGCCGCCGCATCCACGATTAACGGGATACCGTGTTTACGCGCGACTACCGCCGCCTGCTCCACACTCAGGTGGCTCTTCTGCACGCAGTGGTGTGATTTGATGTAAAGCAGCGCCGCCGTGGTTGGCGTGATGGCCGCAGCCAGCTGTTCTGGCGAACATTCGTTGCTGTAGCCGGCTTCCACCAGACGTCCGCCGCCCAGCGCCACCATCGCACCCACCGGCGCACCGAAGTTCACGTTATGGCCTTTCGGCACCACGATATCGTGCGGCACGGTCAGCGGCGCGGCATGCAGGTTGTCCAGCAGCCAGTCGTTATCTTTAACGATCACCGCCGCCACGCTCTGTGCGATGCCCGCAGAGGCGCAGGAGACCACCACCGCGCTCTCGACATCCAGCAGTTTAGCGATATACGCGCCGGTTTTATTGACCAGATCTTTGATCTCGAAATAGTGATTCAAACCGTAGCTGACGGTCTCGACCACATCGGCAGAAGGCGTTGAAACACCAAGAATGGTCATACGACCGGAGGCATTGATGACCTGTTTCAGGTCATATTTTTCATAAATCGAAGACATGATTAGCTTTCCCTTCATCAGTCAGATGCCACTTACCCGCGATAACCACGGCCAGCGGCAGCAAATGTTGCTCACCCAAAACCCGTTCGCCTTCAGCATCAACGAACGGGCGGGCTTCCTCTTTGACGGTAAAAATGGTCAGGTCGGCGTCATAACCTTCGGTTAAGCGCCCTTTGCCCGCTAAGCGCAGGCCAGCCGCGGCATTACCGGTGACGCAGTCGATAACCTGCGGCAGCGTCATGCCAATGCTGAAGAATTTCGACATCACATGCGCCAGGCTGTGTACCGGGCCGTTGATGCGGTTGCGACAGTAAATGTCCGAGCTAATGGTGTCGGGCAGAATACCCTGCGCGATGGCCTGACGGGCCACTTCAAAGCTGAAGCTGGCGCTGCCGTGACCGATATCCAGCTTCACGCCGCGCGCGATGGCATTTTTCACCGCGGCTTTCAGTTCGCCCTGCGGCGACAGAATGCGGTTGGGTTTGCCGTTGAAGCAGTGAGTGATGATGTCACCGGAGGTGAGCAAATCGGCGATCTCTTCCAGCACCGGCGGGTTGTTGCCGATGTGCACCATCAGCGGCAGATTTCCCGCCGCCTGTTGAATGGCTTTGGCGCGAATCAGCGGCTGAATGCCATTTTCACCCACCACGCTGCTGCTCATGCGCGCTTTTAATCCCACGATAAAGTCCGGGCGACGTTTCACCGCCTGCACCACCGCATCACCGTCGATCTGCGTCATATCGGCCAGCTCATTCTGGGTGATGATGCCGGTACGTGAAATGTTGATCAGCGCGCGCACTTCGGTGGTGGCGGAACGGGTGAGCTGATAGAAATCGTCGATATGATCCGCGCCGGTGCTGCCTGCATCAATCACGGTAGTGACGCCCTGCGCCATCCCAATCGCATCGGCTTCATCGTGATAAATCGGGGATTTGGGATAGCAGTGCACGTGGCTGTCGATCCAGCCGGCGCTGACGTAATAGCGCCCCTCTAAATCGCGCTCCTGCTGAGCTGAACCGTTGACATCGCCGACCGCAGCAATCTTGCCGTGCTGGATGGCGATATCCACCAGCTGTTCGTCGCACAAACGCGCGCGGCGCAGAATCAGATCAAACATATTTACTCCTTAACAACCTGCATTCAGCCCGGTGCGCATCAATACGCACCCTACGGAATTTGCATCACATCTGTGTGGGGTCATCAATGCGCCTCCACACAGAATGCACTGTTCAATCGTAGGGTCGCCGTGAAGGGCGACCGTTAAATCGGAAACAGCTTTACAGCGAAACCGGGAACATTGCGCCTAACGCCATGGCACCTAAAATCGCGCCACCGGTGATCGGTTTGTTCCACAGATAAAACAACAACGCACCCACCAGCGAACCGATGCCAATCGGAATCGATGCCGCCATCGCCGACAGGATAATCAACGGCCCAAGGAAGCGGCCGGAGGCATTACCTGCGCCCATCATCACGTCCGCACCGTAGGTGGAATCGCTCTGATTGATGGTGAACTTACGCGCCAGGATAATCAGATAACCGATCGCTAAACCCACCACCAGACCCGTTGCCAGTGATGCGGCAAAGTTCGCCACCGGGAACACGATGCCTGCACCGAGCAGCAAAGCCGGAACGCCCAGCCCGACACCGGTTTGAATCGCACCGCCAATATCCAGAATCCCGACCAGCGAACCCTCGATGATGCGGGCAAACAGGAAGCTGGCACCAAACGCCGCCACCGCACCATACACGCCGGTTTCCATGCCGGAACGCAGCATCGAAACAAACGCCACTTCGTTAAACGCGCCAATGCCGTACAGGTAGTACATGTGCGTACCGGCAAACACCCCGGCGGACAGCAGGCCAACAAAGATCGGGAACGACCAGTCGGCATACCAGAACCCTTTGTTTTCAGTCTCGTTCATGCTCGAGGCTCCTTATTTGCCGCTCAGGCTGTTGTGAATCATGTCCAGCCAGCCAGGAATGCCAAGTTGGAAGGATTGCAGCAGTTTCATGTCGAAACCACGGAAGAAGCCGCTCAGAGCGAACAGCAGCACAATCGCGAACATCATCACTTTGGTGACTTTGTTCCAGCCGCTCTCTTCGACGCCTTTACCAATCAGGATACCCAGCACCAGACCCGGTACGGCATTGCCCATGATCAACTGCGCCAGACCACCAAAGATGGTCGCCCAGAAACCGGATTTCTTACCGGCATCTATCGCTGCCAGCCAGAAGATCACCGGCATTACGGTGTTGACCAACAGGTTGGCCGCCGGCACCAGCACTTTAACCGCCGTAACCTGCAACGCTGCAGGCACCGCAGAAGCCGTACTGTTAAGGAACGCCACCACGATCATGCCGATGATGCCGCAGGCAATCGCCATGCGTTTCGGGTTGTGCAGGGTTTCCGCGACGTTACGATTTTTCACCATCAACGCAGCCGCGCCCCAGTTGGGCAGAATGCGGTGGTCAACGTCCTGTGTGAAGGAGCCTGCCGCCACAGACGATGCCCAGGCGTTAAAGAAGAAGCCAAGACCAAAGGAAAAGTGCGATGCAGGATCGCCTTCACAGGAATTGAGTTCACCCAAGGTACGAAACGCGCCCATACCCTGGGTGGTCGGTGCGTGGAACATGCGCGCTGCGCCCGCTCCTACCCCAACGCCAACCAATCCACCAATGATCAACGACTTAAACAAAATGATTAAAAACATGTTGTTGTACCCTTTGTTGTCGTTTTTATTTCGTCGCGATGAAATCCACCTTGTCGGTGTCGATCACGGTGACGCTGACGGTAATCTCCAGCTCGACGCTGTAATTCCGTCGTTCGCGCGCCAGAAAGAAGAACAAGAACTTCTCTGTGCGTACGCTCTCCTGCGCGCGCAGCACCCGCACATCTATGGGTTCAATGCGCAACAGAATCTTTTGGCTGGTGCGCAGCACTTGCTGCTGCACCTTGCTCAGTGCATCGGAAAAGGCTTTCGCTTTGCTGTCGCCTTTGCCCTGCACCGTTATCTGCGTCTCGTATTGCTGTTTCATGCTTAGCTGCCGTGTTTTTTATTCCAGGCCTGCACCAGACGTTCACCCAGCTCTTCTTTATCCATAAAGCCAAAGCCCAGCACGGTGGCGCCTTCGTTGATGGCGGTCACGCCTTCATCAATCGAACGCATACCGTGTTTGGCTTTGTAGCCATATTTGTTCTGTGCAGTGATGGCACCCGCGCCGCCGCTGCCGCAGAAGGAGATGCCGAAATCGGCGTTTTCCGCTTTCATCACATCGCCCAGCTTCATATCCGCTGCGACGCCCGGCACCACCACGGCACGGCCGCCTGCTTTCTCAATACCGGCTGCGACTTTCTGACCTTTACCCAGACGATCACCAATCACGACTGTTACCATGTTCAATTCCTCTCGATTTATGCTTCGTTGGATTTCGCCACTTCGATATGCACCGATAACAACCAGGCTTCTTCTTTGGGCAGATTGCCAAACAGATCGACCACCTGCTGTGCCAGCGCCATGGTTTCTGGCGAGATATCTTCAAACAGTTCGGCTTCCACTTCCGGCAAGGCTTCTCCCGTGAGGGAACGCGCTGCCATCGCCCGTACATGCGAGGCCAGCATTTGCTGCTGCACGGCATTGGCTTCGATGTGGTGCGCGGCGTAGATCGCCGCAATCTGCTTCAACGTGTTATCCGCCAACGCCTGAATGGCTTCTGGCGTACTCGGTTTCAGCGGGACAGCTTCACTCCTCACCTTGCTACTCCTGTTTACTGCGGATAATTAGAGATAATTCGCGTTAGAAAGAAATTACGCTTTCCGCTTCAGGCTGTGGAGACGCATCTTTTCCACCTCAAAGTGGAAATCCCACGGGCGTGTGTGCGCCAGATCGCACTACGCATGAAGTGTGCGAAACAGGTCACAAAAATGCGGGTTATGCCGGAAATCGATGCGTTTAAACGGAGGGAATGCGAGAGGAGATAAGGCCAGCCCCAGGGCTGGCCGGGTTATCAGCGGAATTTCTTATGGTTGGCGTTACGAATATCTTCCAACTTCTTCGCTTCAGTTTTGGCTTCGTCGAGCTTGTTGGCTTTCGCCAACTGATCAACGACATCAATCTGCGCAATCAGAGAATCGAGACCGGCGTGATAATCCTTAATCTGGGCGCTATCGGCAGCCTGACCTTCCAGTTTTTCCGGCGTGGATTTTTTAGCATCCTCCGCCGCCTGGCGCATCTTGCCGAGCGCGGTTTGCATTTCCTGAGCATCAGAGGTTTTCTTCACCACGCTCAGGCCATCTTTCAGGGTATCCATATCACTCTTCAGGTCAGCGGCGAATACGCTAGCCGAGGAGAACAACAGCGAGAGAGACAACATTGCAATCACATGCTTACGCATAAATATTCCTTATTTCCCGTCATATTTCAGGTTCCAGACACGTTGGCTACGCTCACTCACCTCAGTCACTTACTGATGTAATGTCCTGAGGATTCATTCACTTGCCGCCTTTCTGTCACGCGAATTATTAAGGGGTATCATTGTCGGGCTAAAAAAAAAGCAGCCTTGCGGGCTGCTTTCATGAAGCGATGTCTTTATTGTCCGGCGATTTTCATCTCCGGCAGCAGCACCGAACCGCATTGTATATTGCTGCGCGTTTCAATGTCGTTACCGAGCGTTACCATATTGAGCCACATATCCTTGAGGTTGCCCGCAATTGTGATCTCGCTCACAGGATATTGGATTTCACCGTTTTCAACCCAGAAGCCTGATGCACCGCGTGAGTAATCACCGGTCATGGCGCTGACACTGGAGCCCATCATTTCGGTAACCACTAAACCACGGCCCATCTGCTTCAGCATATCTTCAAAGCTATGCCCCTGACCCGCAATGCGCCAGTTGTGAATGCCGCCCGCATGACCGGTGCTCTGCAAGCCAAGCTTACGTGCCGAATAGCTGGTCAGCAGCCAGTTTTGCAGCACGCCATCTTTGATGATGTCACGCGCCTGAGTGCGGACACCTTCGCTGTCGAACGGCGTAGACGCCAGGCCTTTCAGCAGGTGCGGCTTCTCTTCAATCGTCAGCCACTCAGGCAAAATCTGTTTGCCGAGTGAATCCAGCAGGAAGGTCGCTTTGCGATAGACGCTACCGCCGCTGATCATGCCGACCAGATGGCCAAACAGACCCGTCGCCACTTCCGGCGCGAAGATCACCGACGCTTTCATGGTCGGCAGTTTGCGCGGTGCCAGGCGTGACAACACGCGACGTGCGCACTCTTGTCCCACCCAATCCGCAGTTTGCAGATCGTCAATGGAACGGCCGATGGTGTAGGCGTAATCGCGCTCCATGTTGCCATCCTGCTCGGCAATCACACAGCTGGAGAGCGAATGGCGGCTGGAGCAGTAGCTCTGCAACATGCCGTGGCTGTTACCAAACACTTTGATGCCGACGTGGCTGTTGAAGCTGCCGCCTTCGGTATTGGTAATGCGCTTGTCAGCCTGCAGCGACGCCTGTTCGGCCTGTGCAGCCCATTCGATAGCGCGATCGGCATCGATCTCCCACGGATGGTAAAGATCGAGATCCGGCGCTTCAAATGCCAGCAGATCGGGATCGGCCGGGGCACCAAAAGGATCAACCGAGGTGTAACGCGCAATGTCGATCGCCGCCTGCACGGTACGTTTGATGGCATCCGGGCTGAGGTCGGTTGAAGAAGCACTGCCTTTGCGGTTCTGATGATAGACGGTGATGCCAAGTGCACCATCGCTGTTGAATTCGACGTTTTCCACTTCGCCATAGCGGGTACTGACGCCGATGCCGGTGGTTTTGGTCACCGCGACTTCTGCTCCATCGGTGCTGGCTTTCGCCAGTTCCAGCGCCTGCGCGACAGCCTGTTCTAACACTTTACGTTGTTCTGCAACCTGAGTAGATACGTTCATCGACCTGCCGTCTAATCTTAAGTATGAATTTATTGAGTCTATCAGACTCAGAGAACAATTTCGCAGTCGCCCGATAAACTGGTAGGATTAGCCTCTTTTTTTTAGGGAGCCAAGAGATGACCAAGCAGCCCGATGACTGGCTCGACGATGTGCCAGATAATCAAAACGAAGAAGATGAAGACGAAGAGATTATCTGGGTCAGCAAAAGCGAAATTAAACGCGACGCCGAAGAGCTGAAACGCCTGGGCGCCGAGTTAGTTGATCTGGGGAAAAACTCCCTCGACAAAATTCCACTCGACGATGATCTGCGTGCCGCCATTGAGCTGGCACAGCGTATCAAAAAGGAAGGCCGTCGCCGCCAGTTGCAGCTGATCGGTAAGATGTTGCGCGCGCGCGATGAAGATCCGATTCGTCAGGCACTGGATAAGCTGAAGAACCGCCATAACCAGCAGGTTGCGCTGTTCCATAAACTCGAGCAACTGCGCGATCGCATGATCGAGAAAGGCGATGATGCGATCGCAGAAGTGATTAACCTCTATCCGCAGGCCGATCGCCAGCAGCTGCGTACCATGATCCGTAATGCGCAGAAAGAGAAAGCCGCTAACAAACCACCGAAAGCCACCCGTCAGATCTTCCAGTATCTGCGCGAGCTGGCAGAGGCGTAAGTTTGCCGCGTGCATAAAAAGGGTCGCCAGTGGGCGACCCTTTTTAGTTTGGGCGGTTAACAGAGCGTCATCAAACCCAGTGGCAACCCCGATTAAAGGGTCGCCACGCCATCAACGTCCCAATCTCTCCAGCAGTTTCTGGTGAATGCCACCAAACCCGCCGTTACTCATCACCAGAATGGAATCACCTGGCTGGGCTTCTTTTGCCACCATTTCCACCAGCGTATCGATATCCGCGCTCCACTTCGCCGGCTGGATGCAGGCTTCCGCGACATCAGACACCTGCCATGGAATGTGGTGCGGCTGGAACAGGAACACGTTATCGGCGCGACCCAGAGACGGGGCCAGCTCGTTTTTGCTCACGCCCATCTTCATGGTGTTGGATCGCGGCTCCAGTACCGCCAGAATACGCGCGGTACCACCGACTTTGCTGCGCAGCGCCGCCAGCGTGGCCAGAATCGCGGTGGGGTGATGGGCAAAATCGTCATACACTTTGATGGCATTCACTTCACCACGCAGCTCAAGACGACGGCGCGCATTGATAAAGCTGCTCAACGCTTCACCGGCATCCACCGGTTTCACCCCGACGTGACGCGCGGCCGCAATCGCCATCAGGCCATTGTGCATGTTGTGCTCGCCGACCAGCGCCCAGTTCACTTCACCGACTTTCTCGCCGTCCAGCCAGATTTCCCAGTGGGAGGAGTCCGGCGTCAGTTTTTTCGCCTGCCAGTGGCCGTTGTCGCCGACGGTTTCCTGCTCGCTCCAGCAGCCCATCGCCATCACTTGCTTAAGATTGTTATCGTGCTCCGGCAGCAGGATTTTGCCCTGGCCCGGCACGATGCGAATCAGATGGTGGAACTGCTTCTGGATCGCGCGCAGGTCATCAAAGATATCGGCGTGATCGAATTCGAGATTGTTGAGGATCAGCGTGCGCGGGCAGTAATGGACAAATTTGGAACGCTTGTCGAAGAACGCGCTGTCGTATTCATCCGCTTCAATCACGAAGAATGGACTTTTTCCTAATTTTGCCGAAACCTCGAAGTTTCCTGGCACTCCACCAATGATAAAGCCCGGTTCAAGGCCACAGGCCTCCAGAATCCACGCTGCCATGCCTGCGGTAGTGGTTTTGCCATGGGTTCCGGCCACGGCCAGTACCCAACGGTCACGCAGCACGAAATCATGCAGCCACTGCGGGCCAGAGAGGTAAGGAATGTTACGTTCCAGTACCGCTTCCACACACGGATTGCCGCGCGTCATGGCGTTGCCAATGATCACCAGATCCGGCTGCGGATCGAGCTGACTGGCATCATAACCTTCTGTCAATTCAATGCCTTGCTGTTCCAGCAAGGTGCTCATCGGCGGGTAGACATTGGCGTCAGAGCCGGTCACTTCATGCCCTAGCGAACGGGCCAGCATTGCCAGTCCGCCCATGAAAGTGCCACAAATCCCAAGGATGTGAATACGCATAAAGAGATCCATTACTCAAAAGTTCGGCGCACAGTGTAACCCCGAGCAGAGTGGGAAGAAACGGATTAGGACTATGGTTTTTAAAGTTCAATCGGCTAAACTGCGCTCATACGTTGGTAGCGTGTTAAAGCTGCTGCCACTCCATCGTAGATTCAGGGAATGTGTTATGAAAACGTTAGGCGAATTCATCGTCGAGAAGCAACACGACTTTCCACACGCCACAGGTGAACTGACGGCGCTGATTTCCTCCATTAAGCTCGGAGCCAAGATTATCCACCGCGACATCAACAAAGCGGGTCTGGTGGATATCCTCGGTGCCAGCGGCGTGGAAAACGTGCAGGGCGAACAGCAGATGAAGCTGGACCTCTTCGCGAATGAAAAACTGAAAGCTGCCCTGAAAGCGCGTGGTGTGGTTGCCGGTATCGCTTCCGAAGAAGAAGATGAGTTCGTCATCTTTGAAGGCTCAGAAGACGGTAAATACGTGGTGTTGATGGATCCGCTGGACGGCTCTTCCAACATCGACGTGAACGTTTCCGTCGGCACCATCTTCTCCATCTACCACCGCATCAGTGAGCCGGGTACGCCGATCACCGAAGCTGACTTTATGCAGCCGGGCAACAAGCAGGTTGCGGCCGGTTACGTGGTTTACGGTTCTTCCACCATGATGGTTTACACCACCGGTGTGGGCGTGCATGCGTTTACATACGATCCGTCACTGGGCGTGTTCTGTCTGAGCCATGAGCGCATGACCTTCCCGGAGAAAGGCTACACCTACTCCATCAACGAAGGTAACTACATTCGCTTCCCGCAGGGCGTGAAGAAATACCTGAAGTTCTGTCAGGAAGAGGATATCGCCACCAAGCGCCCATACACCTCGCGCTACATCGGTTCACTGGTGGCAGACTTCCACCGTAACCTGCTGAAAGGCGGTATTTACCTCTATCCAAGCACCGCCAGCCACCCGAAAGGTAAGCTGCGTCTGCTGTATGAGTGCAACCCAATGGCATTCCTGGCGGAACAAGCCGGTGGTAAAGCCAGCGATGGTGCCAACCGTATCCTCGACATCCAGCCTGAAACCCTGCACCAACGTTGCCCGTTCTTCTGCGGTAACGATGCGATGGTGGATGACGTTGAGCGCTTTATGCGTGAGTTCCCGGACAGCCACGAATAAGCTGATGTGATTTGAAAAAGCCCGCCAATAATGAGCGGGCTTTTTATTGGGTTATTTTCGTCGCTTTGCTTGCCGATCAATCAATTCACCCTGCGCGGAGTAGTAGCGGCTGGGCCAGATTTCATCCGGTGCGATGCCAATCGCTTCGGCAATCAGCCATTCGCCCTTGGGCCAGGGTCGGATTAAGGCATTGCCCAAAGTGGTCGAACACAACCCCGCTTCACGTGATACGGCGGCTAATGAAGTCCCTCTCTTGCGTAAGGCGGCTATAATATCGGCCTGATGCCAGTCCTGCTTGCTTTCACCCACGTCACTCTCCTTAGTTCTCGTTATAGGTTGCCATAACGATACTACGTTACTCGTAGTATCTGACAAGCAGCAAATCTACGATTCTCGTAGGCATGAAACCGACCTCTTCCCTGCAAAAAACCTTCTGTAGACGCCTGAAACAGGTGCGTCTGGTGAAGGGTTTTTCGCAAAAAGGGTTAGGGATTGCCGCTGGCATTGAAGAGTTTTCCGCCAGTGCGCGCATCAATCGTTATGAAGTCGGTGTGCATCAGCCCGATTTACTGACGCTGCAACTGCTGGCGAAAGCGCTGGAGATCCCCGCCGCCTATTTTCTGGCAGAAGATGACCAATTAGCAGACATGATCCTGCGCTTTGCTGAAGAGATAAGTAGCAACGCGCCATAAGCACGTTGCACCTGTTTTTACGCGGCGACCACGCGGAACTGCGCCATTGATTCCTGCAACTGCTGTGACTGCGCTTCCAGCGACTGCGTGGCGGCACTGGCTTCTTCCACCAGCTCGGCGTTTTGCTGCGCGGCTTCATCCATTTGCGTCACCGCCTGATTCACCTGCTCAATCCCACGGCTCTGCTCTTCTGAAGCAATCGAGATCTCTTTCATCAGTGAGGTGACACGCATCACTTCGCTGGAGATTTCATCCATGGTTTCACCGGCGCGTGTCGCCATGTCGCTGCCCTCTTTAACACGCGTTTGTGATTCGCTGATCAACTCACGAATCTCTTTAGCGGCGGTCGCACTACGGCCAGCCAGCGTACGCACTTCGTTGGCGACCACGGCGAAGCCACGGCCCTGCTCGCCAGCACGCGCGGCTTCCACCGAGGCGTTCAGCGCGAGGATATTGGTCTGGAAGGCGATACCATCAATCACGCTGAGGATGTCGCCGATGCGGTTAGAGCTTTGGGTGATCTCCTGCATCTTCTCCATCACGTAACCCACCACCTCTGCGCCACGATCGGCGCTGGTCGACACATTGCTGGCCAATTGATTGGCCTGCTGAGCGTTACTGGCGTTAAGACGGACGGTGGCGGTCAGCTGCTCCATGCTGGCGGCCGTTTGCTCCAGCGAAGCAGCGGACTCTTCGGTGCGCTGCGACAGATGCACAGTGCCCGCCGCCAGTTCACGGCTGCCCACATCAATCTGCATGCTGGCTTCACGCACCTGACTCACCGAATCACGCAGCGCCAGCTGCATATCGGAAAGGGCCTGATTCAGGCGACCAATTTCATTTTTGCCTGCGGCAGGTAAAGGCTGCGAGAGATCGCCCGCCGCAATCTGTTCCAGATGTAGGATTGCGTTGTCCAGAGGACGCAGCAGCGAGCGACGCAACAACTGCCAGGCCAGTACGATTAGCAGCAGTGTCAGTACCATCACCACGCCAATCATCACCTTCATCCGGACTTCGTTGTCAGCCGCCTGCTTGAGGCGTGCCGCAGAGACTTCATCGGCGTAAATACTGAAATCATTCACCGCCTTCGAATAGTTTGCTGCCAGCTGTGATTGTTTGCCTTCCAGCACCTGATAGTACTCATCGGTATACTGTTTTTTTAAGGCATCCATCATGGGCGTGATGCCTTCTTTATCGTAGACGTTGTAGGTCGCCACAATCGCATCGGCCAGAGTTTTACCATGCGCTGTTACGGTGCCTGCATCGACAAATGCTTTGAGGAACTGGTGAGAACTGTCCACTGCGGCTTGCGCCTGCTGCGTGACTTTGGCGCCGTCATCCAACAGACCAATTTCGATCTTACGAACGGCCAGCGCCGCATTGGCGCGGGCGCGCATTAAATCTGAACGGCTTTGGTAGAGCTTGTTGAGTTCAATCCCCTGAATGCGGTTCAGCGCATCCAGAGATTGATTTCCAGCATTAATGGCATAGATGCCCATGGCGCTGACGGCTAACAGCATCACCGTCATGATGGCCAACAACGCAAGTAAAGCGGTACGTATTGATAGTTGTCTGATCATGATCATTCCCGTGTGTATGAAAAGGCAGAACTCCACTGGCCCTAAAACGGAGAGATTATCGGCAGCTGGTCGCAGAAACTTTATCCAATGTTGATGGTCAATCTGCCGACGTTCGCTTACCCTTCAGCTTTTCTGAAGTCCGCTGCGCAAAAATGAAGGAATGAAATGATGAAAAAGTGGCTCCCGATTGCCGGTCTGTTCGCCAGTAGTATGGTTATGGCGCAGACGCATCCGCTCGACCAGCAGCTACAGCAGTGTCTGGACAAGGAATCCAGCACCGCGGGCATGTCCCAGTGCTACGGCAGCGCCAATAAGGCCTGGGATAAAGAGATGAATATGCAGTACAACCAGATGATGAAAAAATTAACTGGCGAACCTAAAGACAAATTACGTGCTGCCCAACGCGCGTGGCTGGCCTATCGCGATAGCTGGATGGAGGCCAGCCGCAGCTATTTTATGAGTCGCCAGGGCAGCATGGCAGCCCTTTCCATCGGGGCTCAGGGCGTTAATCTGGTGCGGAATCAGGCTTTAATGTTGCAATCAATGAACAAAGGCAGTTGCGCCAATCCCGATGATTGTTGATAAATGGTGGCGTTAAAAAAACGTCAGCGCAGGCACTGACCTGCGCATCCATCTTCAGGGAGAAAACATGGCTGCTTATGCCTCTACCATCATTCTGGTCTGCCTCGCCGTCCTGAGCTATTTCGTTCATAACAGTGCCGTTACCATTTCCATTCTGATCCTGCTCGCCATCAAGCTGACACCGCTGTCTCAGTTCTTCCCGTATGTGGAAAAACAGGGCATTCAGATCGGCATTATTATTCTAACTGTCGCAGTGATGGCGCCACTGGCAAGTGGGACGTTGCCCGCTTCATCCTTGCTGAAGTCATTTGCTAACTGGCAATCGATCGTGGCGATCATTGTCGGGGTGTTTGTTGCCTGGCTGGGCGGGCGCGGCGTCAGTTTTATGAGCGTGCAGCCATCAGTGATTGGTGGATTGTTAATCGGCACCGTGATTGGCGTGGCCTTTTTCCGTGGTGTGCCGGTCGGACCACTGATTGCTGCAGGGATTGTCTCGCTGTTTGTCACCGCGAAGTAGGCCGTTGGAGCATTCCGAAACGCCAAAAAGGGGGCATACTTTCAGAGTCAGTTGGCTATAATAGCCGTCACTCAACATACGACCAATGAAGGAAAGCCAGATGAGTTTGAACCAGGTGCCTGCAGGTAAAGAACTGCCAGAAGATATCTATGTCGTTATCGAGATCCCAGCGAATGCCGATCCGATCAAATATGAAGTGGACAAAGAGTCTGGCGCCCTGTTTGTAGACCGTTTCATGTCTACCGCCATGTTCTATCCGTGCAACTACGGTTACATCAACCACACCCTGTCTCTGGATGGTGATCCGGTTGACGTGCTGGTACCAACCCCGTATCCGCTGGTGCCGGGCTCAGTGATTCGCTGCCGTCCAGTTGGCGTGCTGAAAATGACCGACGAGTCTGGCGAAGATGCCAAACTGGTTGCGGTTCCGCACGCCAAACTGAGCAAAGAATACGATCACATCAAAGATGTGAACGACCTGCCAGAACTGCTGAAAGCGCAGATCACCCACTTCTTCGAGCACTACAAAGATCTGGAAAAAGGCAAATGGGTAAAAGTTGACGGCTGGGACAACGCTGAAGCGGCCAAAGCTGAAATCATCTCTTCTTACGAGCGCGCACAGAAGAAATAATCTTCTCTGCCTCGCAAGCATAAAAAAACACCGTCCAATGGACGGTGTTTTTATTTATGCCTCGGGTGCGTCGTCGCGCTTTAGCCAGTCACCGCTCGCAATGCGGGTGCGACCCGCAATCGAACGCTGATAGACATACAGCCAGGCACTGCCGTAAGGCGTCTGGATGAGTTGGCGTTTGTATTCGCCATTCTTGGTGCGCAAGGCATCGAGTTCGCCAAGCGTGCTGGCGTCGATGCGATACACTTCGCAGAAGACGGTTCCCTCATCTTCAACGACGCCCGGATAGTGACCCAGATTGTAGAGCGCAAACCCTTCAATCTGATGGTCGCCGAGCCATTGCGCATTCGTCATCCAGTGACTGTTTCCCTGTTTGCGCCGTAAACTGCCGTAGACAATTATTCGCATTGCTAAAACTCAAACTGATAGAGCAAATCCAGTGCCTGATCGAGACCGGACACGGCTTCCAAATAGAGTTTGGGCATCAGGCGGTAACGCAAGGTTAACGTCGCCAGTGAATCAAATATGCCAACACCGTATTTTACTTGTAGACCCGGCAGTACATAACCGCTCACCTGCACCTGCTGGCTGTCGCCTACACCGGTGGTATCAAGCGCGAGGTTACTGACGCCGAATGTCTCGCCGATTTTACCCATAACCTGACCACTTTGTGCAACCCCTAACCCCACAAGTGCTGAAGTTAATGCATTACTGTCGCCATCACTGCTGAGTCCCTGACCGCGTAATAAGTAAGAAAGCGCTTCCTGCTGCGACATGGCGGGGTCAGAGAACACCTCGACTTTCGGCTCATCGGCCAGGCCGGTGACGCGAATACCGGCGGTGACATCATCTTCGGTGGCTTCCGGGTTACGTATCGCTTCAAGGTTAACGTACGGCTGATCTGGCGGCCCGGCAAACTGCAACTCGCCTTTACGCACAATCAGATCCTGCCCGTAAGCGTGGAAGCGGCCATCAGGAATATTGATCTGTCCGTTTAAGCCCAGACCGGTTTTATCCTGCACCAGTTTAAGATCGCCATTCAGCTTGGCTTTTAGACCAAAGGCTGACAGCCGCACATCGTTACCGACATGGATCACCAGGTTGCTGTTGATCGGAATGGCGGCGGTCTTCGGTTGAATCGGCTTGAGATCTTTATCCAGCATCACCTCATCCGAGGAGACGCCAGTGGCGCTTTCCGGCACTTCCTGCACCGTGATGCGCGCCCACGGAATATCCACTTTGCCATCCAGATTAAACGCGGCTGGCGTGGCTTCAAACACCAGGTCTGGCGAGACATCCATACGCACCATCGGTGGCACGGTGACACGAATACGGTTGCCCTGCGCGGTGATGCGCGCACGCCAGTTATCCAGCTGGCTCCAGTCGGCATTGCCGCCCAGATTGAGGTTGCCCTGCGTCGTCTGTAACAGGCCGTTAAGCGTCGAACTCATGCCATTGAACACCATGTTCAGATTGGCGGAGGTGAGTGTGACCGGCATAAAGCTGGCCTGCACGTTGACATCGCTCAACCCCAACTGGCCAAACACCTGCGGCTGTTGCAGTGTGCCGCCCAGACGCAAGTTGCTGTTGAGGTTGCCTTTAATCTTTTCACCCTGCATCAACGCCGGATTGAACATCGCCAGCGACAGATTGCTGATACCAATATTACCTGACAGCTGGCGACGGGTTTGCGGATCGGCAATCTGCACATTACCGCTCAGCTGGCCGTTGTTGACGATGTGAATCAGCCAATCGAGTTGGGCACGACCGTTGCGCATCGCGGCATTCAGGTTAAGCGTGTCAAAGGCGATCGGCAGCGTGTTGCCCTGCACGTCTTGTTCGACTTTCACGCCGTTACCTTTCAGCGAGACCGTACCGGTTGGCAGCGCGCCGTCGGCGGTCCAGTTCACACGCGCATCCCCACTGAACACACCGTTCAGTTTGGTGGCATCGGTGAGGAACGGTTTGATCATCGCCAGATCAAAGCGGTTCAGCACCACATGGGCGTGACCGCTGGCCCCGGCTTCAATCGGCTCGGGTACGCACAGCTGCGCGTTCGGGTTCTGCCAGCAGTGTGGCCCGATAGAGGCGGTCTGCTTAGTGTTGAGGTAATCAATCGCCATCGCACGCGTCAGACGCCATTCGCCCACCGGGGTATCAAAGTGGGTGTTGTTGAGATTGCCCTGCCAGCGTTCAGTTTTGCGATCAAAGCTGCCGTTGAGCGCCAACTGGCCGGAGACCGGCTCGCCCTGCACGTTCAGCTTGAGCTGATGCTGCTTCTCGTTGCCGTCCGCATTCAGCGTCAACAGATTGATCTTCAGCGCGTCCTGTTGCAGTTGCTCAACGCGCAGCTGCAGCTTACCGGCGATCTGATCGCTGGATTTCACATCTCCTTCCAGCGCCACACGACGAATCTGCAGTTGCTGCCAGCGCAAGCCGGTTGCAGTGAGATCGGCCAGCAGCTGCGGTGCCTGCAAGGTGCCGCGTGCTTTTACCGTGCCTTTCGCCACGCCGCCGAGTCCCGGCAGTGCGTTATCCAGGTGCGGTGCATCGATATTGGCATCCAGGTTGAGCGTGTCGCCCAGTTCACCTTTCACGTCCAGATGGTTGCGGCCCAGCGCGATATTAATGCCCGGGATTTTCCACTGGTTATAGCTGTTGCCGGTGAGTGAGCCATTGGCGCTGACGGCGTTCTGCTTCACGTTCCCTTTCAGCTCCAGCTGCGGCACGCTCAGCTGCCAGCTTCCGCCGTACAGGCTGCCACGCGTGGCGATTTTGCCGTCGAGTTTGGCAGGCCAGTCCGGGTACTGTTTGGCGGTGTTGATGCCGGATAGCGTCAGTTCGCTGCGCCAGCTGATGGCTTTGCTCCAGTCCACCAGCGCGGTTAAATCAACGTTACCCTGCAGTGCCGCCACGCGCAGCTTGTCCAGACTGAACTGCTGCACGTTGCCTTTGCCATCAAGCGCAATGGTCGCCGGCGGCACGGCTTCGCCTTTCACAGCGGTGCGCAGTGACATCACATAATCAGTGGCTTTGCCTTTGAACTGATAATCGAGGTTATCCGCCTGATACTGCACCGGGCCGGTAAGCGGCCAGCGCAACTCCGGGCTGGTGAGTTTCAGTGACAGTGGCAGACCCGCCACCGCCGGTTGCGCAGCGGCATCCAGCTGTGCGCGGACCGGGCCAGAGAGATTCAGCCCCAGCTTAAGCTCTTCACGCATCGCCCCGCTGAGATTCATTTTGATCTTCTCGCCCTTGATCGGATCGAGATTCAGCGATCCATTCAGCGCGAAATTCACTGGCCAGTTATCCGCCAGCTGCGCATCACCGCTGGCATTCACCTGCCCTTGCGGTGAATCGATGTCAAAGGTTTCTAACTGAAGATGGCGGTCAGCGGTTTTGGCTTTCAGCAACAGACGGGTAATCGACACATCGCTATCGCCGGTCAGGCGCAGCTGTTCGCCGAGCAGCTCCTGAACGGTAATATCCAGCGGCAGCTGGAAGTCAGGCAGTTCGGGTAACAGCGGTTTGGCAAACATCTCTTGCAGCGTTTCACCCAAGGGTTTCTCATCCGGCTGCGGCTGTTGCACTTTCGGCTGCACCACTTGCTCATCAACCACTTTCGCCGCCTTCGGCAGCGCTATCAGCAGGCTTTGAATATGCGTTGGGGTTAACGTCAGCGCGCGACCCTGCCAGTTGAGGCCGGTGGTGAAGTCCAGCAGCGAGATGGATGTGTCATCCACTTTGACGTTGATGTTGTGCAGCCCGACCTTGCTGAGCGTTATCGGATACGGCGTGGTCAGGTTGGTGCTACCGCTCTCTTCCTGCGGCGGTGGTGCAGCGGCCGGGGCCATTTTCTTGCTGTCGACCACCACGCTGACATCCTGCAAGCCGATGTCATTCACGCACACCGACGAGTGCAGCAGGCAGTTCAGGTTTAGCGCCAAATGGAAGCGTCCAGCATCCACGCTGACGCCCGGCATCTCATACTTCACACCACTTAGCGTCAGATCGCGCCAGCCACCTTCGACTTTGTTGATCGATAAACCGGGCACCCAGCGATCGGCACCTTTCAGCACCAGATGCAATCCGGGTGTGGTGCCAATCAGAAATGCCACACTGCCAAACAGCACCACCAAAAAAATACCGAATCCAATCAGGACCTTTTTCCACAGCTTCATAGTTCAGGCCCCAGTCCTACATAGAATTGCAAACCATGTTCCTTGTCATCGCCAATCGGCCGTGCGATATCAAATTTGATTGGCCCGACCGGAGAAGCCCAGCGCACGCCAATACCAGCACCGGTTTTAAAATCACTCTGTTTGATGTCGTTTACCGCTTCACCGGAATCGACAAACACCGCGCCCCACCACTTGCCGGTCACGTTGTATTGATACTCCAGCGAGCCGGTGGCCATTTTGGAGGCACCGGTCAGCTTGCCGTCACTGTCGCGTGGCGAGACATCTTTGTATTTATAGCCGCGAATACTGCGGTCGCCCCCGGCGAAGAAGCGCAGATCCGGCGGAACTTTGTCGAAGTCGTTGGTCTCGATCCAGCCCAGGTTACCGCGTACCACAAAGCGATTTTTCTCGCCCAGCATACGGATCCAGACGTTTTGCGCCTGCAGGATCAGGAAGTCGACATCCGATCCCCAGGTGGTATCGGAGACATCGACGGAATAACGCTGCGAATCGCCCCAGGTCGGCATCAAGCCACCGCGTGAACGCGTGCGGCTCAAACTCACGCCCGGATAGAGCAGCATGGTGGTGTTGGTGACACTGCCTTGGGTAAAGTGATCAAGACTCCACTTCAGGTTAACCGCGCGCTGCCAGCCGGAGCTGCTGTCCCAGTTACGCGACACGCCCAGCGTGGTGGTATCGGCTTTGGTGTCGTTGAGATCGGTACGCTTCAAACCACCGGAGAAAGTGTAATACTGCTCCAACGGGCTTTTCAGCAAGGGCACTTTATAGCTGAGATCGAGCTGTTGTTCAGGTGCGGAAATATAGGAGCTGGCAGTGAGGCTATGACCGCTGCTGTTGATCCACGGCTTTTTCCACGTGCCTTTCAGGCGCGGGCCGACATCGGTGGAATAGCCGACACCGGCTTCGATGGTGTTTTCAACGCGTGGCGAAACGGCGGCATTCAGCGGCAGCACTTTGGTCTGACGACCTTTGTCGAATTCCGGGGCAACGACCACCGAGTTAAACCAGCCCGTGGCTGACAAGCGGCGGTTTAATTCCGCTAAATCGCGCGAGCTGTAAGGGTCGCCCTTTTTGAACGGCACAAGATTCCGCAGATAGGCTTCGTTGATTTGCGAGCCCTGGAAGCTGACATCGCCAAAACGGTAGCGCGGGCCACTGTCGTAATCGATATCCCAGAATGCTTCGCGTCTTTCGACCGAAACGCCAAGCTGGCTTTGCTTAAAGTCACCGTCGAAGTAACCATTACGCAGTGCCAGGCTGGAGAAGCCATTTTTAAATTTGTCGTATTCGCCGTGATTGAGCTGGGTGCCGATTTTCGGCGTGCCCTGCTTCACCCAGGCTTTATAGTCATCATCGTTTTTCGCCGCACCTTCGACCACGATGTGGCTGCCACCGATTTTCACCGGTTCGCCCGGCTTAACGTGGGCGATCAGCACCGGTCGACCGCCCTGCGGCGGCGCGGGACGTGATTCGAAATCGATTTCGGGTTCGTAATAACCGAGTGCCCGCAAGCCTTCTTTAATCGCCTGCGAGACACGCGCCTGGAAGCGCCCATCACTCGACACTTCGTCAGTTCCAATGGTGGACAAGCGCGCCCTGACGTTCTTCTGTAAATCCCCGGTTAGCCCCTCCAGCTGCAAGCGCACTTTCGCTGCCTCAACGGCAGGTGCAGCAAGCAACAGGCTGGCCAAACAATAAATATGCAATCGCGGCACGCTTACTCCTGTTAATAATGCCTGCCCCTTATTCCGCAGGGGCGTTATTTCTCATCGGAGGCTATCACCACCACTCGCTTACCCATCAGCATAGCCGCTCTTTTTGGCGGATGGCTGAGGAAAAATGGTCACTAAGCCAAATCATTTCCTATTGTCGGTAAATGGGGGGAGCGATACAACACCGAAGCCGCACTTCTGCGACTGAGGGGAGCGCACTCGGATTATTCCGACCTCCTTGTGCGCGCCTCTGGCGGCGGCATAAGCGCTGCTGCTATAATCAGCACCCAGCAGGCATGACCTGCTTTCCTTTCTGCCCCGACGTTAACGTTCCTTGTCGAAATGGCGCAGACATTTTTGGCACGGATAGCCCTGTATGACAGGCGAATACTGGATGTTCTCCTGCGCTGCCCAGGCCAAAAATGACAAGTGATTAACCCAACGGATCTTTTATGCTCGATAGCTTACTTGTCATTCTTTTACTGATTGTGATCAGTTCATTCTTTTCTCTTTCTGAGATCTCGCTGGCGGCTGCCCGTAAGATCAAACTTAAACTGCTGGCCGATGAAGGCAACATCAATGCGCAGCGCGTGCTGAAAATGCAGGAACAGCCTGGCATGTTCTTCACCGTGGTGCAGATTGGCCTCAATGCCGTGGCCATCCTCGGTGGTATTGTCGGCGATGCCGCGTTTTCCCCCGCCTTCAGCAGTTTATTTAGCCGCTTTATGGCCCCTGAACTGGCCGATCAGCTCAGCTTTATCTGTTCCTTTACCGTGGTCACCAGCCTGTTTATTTTGTTTGCCGATTTAACGCCGAAGCGTGTGGGGATGATCGCGCCGGAAGCGGTGGCGCTGCGCATCATCAACCCGATGCGCTTCTGCTTGCTGGTGATGCGTCCGCTGGTGTGGCTGTTTAACGGGCTGGCCAACGTGTTTTTCCGCATCTTCAAGCTGCCGATGGTGCGTAAAGACGACATCACCTCCGACGATATTTACGCGGTGGTGGAAGCCGGTGCTCTGGCTGGGGTGCTGCGTAAACAGGAACACGAACTGATCGAAAACGTCTTTGAGCTGGAATCGCGTACCGTCCCGTCTTCGATGACGTCACGCGAGAACGTGGTGTGGTTTGATCTGCACGAAGATGAAAACAGCCTCAAAACCAAAATCGCCCAGCATCCGCACTCAAAATTTCTGGTATGTGATGGCGACATCGATCATATCGTCGGTTATGTCGATTCCAAAGAGCTGCTGCTGCGCGTGCTGGGCAATCAGAGCCTGACCCTGAGCAGCGGCGTGCAGATTCGCTCTGCGCTGATTGTGCCGGACACATTAACGCTCTCTGAAGCGCTGGAAAGCTTTAAAACTGCTGGCGAAGACTTCGCGGTAATCATGAACGAATACGCGCTGGTGGTGGGGATCATTACCCTCAACGACGTGATGACCACGCTGATGGGTGATTTGGTCGGCCAGGGTCAGGAAGAGCAGATTGTGGCACGTGATGAGAACTCATGGCTGGTTGAAGGCGGCACACCGATTGATGACGTGATGCGCGTGCTGGATATCGATGATTTCCCACAGTCCGGCAACTATGAAACCATTGGTGGTTTTATGATGTACATGCTGCGCAAAATCCCGAAACGCACCGATTTCGTCAAGTTCTCAGGTTACAAGTTTGAAGTGGTAGATATCGACAGTTATCGCATCGATCAGCTGCTGGTGACGCGTATTGACGATCGTCCACCGGTGCTGAGTGTGACGAAGAGCGCCACTGATGAGCTGGAGTCGCCGTAGTACCGGGCGGCAGAAAAAAACAAGGCGCGATTTCTCGCGCCGCTACTGAGGGCGCCTGATTGCATGGCGCCCTTTCTTTTTTACTGCTTAGTTGTACTCGGCTTGCAAACGCAGGACCTGGCGGTTGATCTCGGACATCACGCTAAGGTGCTGTTTATCTTTGACGCGGGGCAACATCACTTTGCCTTTATCGAACTCAAACGCGCCAACATCCTTGATATACAACCTTCCTTTAAAAAGCGTTTTTACGTATTTCGCAATTTGCAGCGGATTATAGCGCTGGAAGATTTTCATACTGTCTAACTCCTGAACAGATGTACTACGCTTCGTCGTTGCCAAATCCGGTACGAACCCATGAAGCGCAAATGAGGCATAACTATAGAACACCAATCGTTACGTATGTTCCGAAAAGGTGAATTTTTTACTGAATTGACACATTATTACAGAACACTCTGTTATGCCGTTCACAAAACCCAGTATAAACCTTCACTCATTAAGGAATTGTGGCGTGGGTTGCAAAGCTGTTAACTCATCGCGACAGGCGCATCATCCACACCTAATATTGCAAAAACATGAATAACTGGTCGGATCACTAAGGAGTATCACCATGCGTTTGGCACACTCTGTGTTAGCCCTGGCACTGCTGGTTCCCAGCCTTGTCTCAGCCCATGCTTTTAAGATCGGCGATCGTGTTCCGCCAGTGGGCGTGAGCGACAGAGGCGAACTGCTTTATCAACAAGATAAGTTTAGCTACCAACCGTGGAATAGCGCGCAGCTGAGTGGAAAAGTGCGTGTCATCTTACATATTGCCGGGCGTTCTTCGGCCAAAGAACAGAATGCCGCGCTGATTGAGGCGATCAAAGCGGCGAAATTCCCGCATGACCGTTACCAGACTACCACCATTGTGAACACCGACGATGCGATTCCCGGCACGGGGATGTTTGTGCGCAGCAGTATTGAGAGCAACAAGCAGCAATATCCGTGGTCGCAATTTATCGTCGACAGCAACGGCAACGTGCGTAAGGTCTGGCAGTTGGAGAAAGGGGGTTCGGCAATTGTGGTACTGGATAAGACCGGGCATGTGCGATATGCCAAAGAGGGTGCACTTACGCAGGATGAAGTGCAGCAGGCGATGAAACTCATCCGTGAGCTGTTGCAGTAAAAACGGAGGTCGCCATTAATGGCGACCCTGTGTTGCCCGGCTTGTGTTCTATATTCATCCCGGAATGAATAGCGAAAACACAGGCTTCTTTCGCAAAGTGCGCGTCAGGAACTAAAACAGCGAGACGCGGAAACCCGGATTCAGGAAGGATTCGCGTGGTGTGTAGTCGAGAGTTTTACCCTGCCAGTCATGCACGTGGGCTCCCGCCGCAATCGCCACCGCGTGACCTGCTCCGGTATCCCAAATGTTGGTTGGCCCAAAACGCGGATAGAGCTGCGCTTTACCTTCCGCCACCAGACAGAATTTCAGTGAAGAGCCAATTGCCGTGGTTTGATGTTCGCCTAACTGCGTCAGATACTCTTTCAGCTCTTCATCTTTATCTGCATGCGAACGGCTGACAACCACCAGCAGTGGACGCGCCTCGCGCACCTGAATCTGCGTTTTATGGTCGCCCTCTTCTTTCCAGGCTTTGCCATCAGCGGCCGAATACATCACACCCAACGCGGGCGCATAGACCACACCTAACACCGGTTTGCCGTTTTCAATCAGGGCAATATTGACGGTGAATTCACCGTTGCGCTTGATGAACTCTTTGGTGCCATCCAGCGGATCCACCAGCCAATATTTTTTCCAGTTCTGACGCACCGCCCAGCTCGGCGGATCTTCCTCTGATAACACCGGCACTTCTGGGGAGAGCGCGGCCAACCCTTCCACGATGACTTTGTGCGCCGCGAGATCGGCAGCCGTGACCGGCGAATCATCTGACTTGCGCGTCACATCCATCGGCTGCTCACCCGCATAGACATGCATAATCGCATCGCCTGCTTCACGCGCCAATTGGCTAATTTTATCTAACATTCTTCACCTCTTTTCCGCTGATTCTGCCTGTCAGACATCAACAGCTCACCTCTACACATTTTAGCAGTTGTGTTCCCATGCTTTGCGGCTGAACTGTCTGAAACGGCAATCTATATGATTATCAATACCATAGTTCAAGGTTGGCGGCTATGGCGTGATACTGAATCCCTTTTTAGCGGACAGCGAAGCCTGCTGATGCGTGAAAGTCTGAGACACATCACAAATTGAAATGATAATTCGTCATTGTTTTACATTATTTTGAGAGGCCCATTAGATCAGACAAGGAGCAAATCATGTTCAAAGCGAGCATGTCGTTACTGGCGCTGTGTGTGACGGCGGCCACGGTGCAAGCCGCTACAGTGGATCTGCGCATTCTGGAAACCACCGATCTACACAGTAATATGATGGATTTCGATTACTACAAAGACACACCAACTGAGAAATTTGGCCTGGTGCGCACCGCCACGCTGATTCAACAGGCACGCGCAGAAGCAAAAAACAGTGTGCTGGTCGATAACGGCGACATCATTCAGGGCAGCCCGCTGGGCGATTACATGGCCGCTAAGGGGCTGAAAAAAGGCGATGTGCATCCGGTATATAAAGCGATGAACACGCTGGATTACGCAGTAGGCAACTTAGGCAATCACGAATTCAATTACGGCTTACCCTATCTGCAGAAAGCGATTGCCGGGGCACGCTTTCCCTATGTGAATGCCAACATTATCGATGAAAAAAGCGGAAAACCGCTGTTTAACCCCTATCTCATCAAAGAAACCACCGTTACCGACCGCAGCGGTAACCCGCATCGCTTAAAAATTGGCTACATCGGCTTCGTTCCACCACAGATTATGGTGTGGGATCGCAACAATCTGCAGGGCAAAGTGCGCGTTGATGACATCACGGAAACAGCGAAGCGCTATGTGCCGGAAATGCGCGCAAAAGGTGCTGAAATAATCATCGCCATTCCGCACTCAGGTTTAAGCAGTGAGCCTTATCACGCCATGGCAGAGAATTCCGTCTACTACCTCAGCCAGGTGCCAGGGATTAACGCCATTATGTTTGGTCACGCGCATGCGGTGTTCCCCAGCAAAGAGTTCGCAGCCATTAAAGGCGCTGACATTGCTCAAGGCACGCTGAACGGTGTTCCGGCAGTGATGCCCGGCATGTGGGGCGATCATCTCGGCGTGGTCGATTTGGTGCTGAATAACGAAGGCGGCAAGTGGCAGGTCATGCAGGGCAAGGCTGAAGCGCGGCCCATTTACGATCCGGTTGCTAAAAAATCACTGGCCGCAGAAGACAGCGGTCTGGTGAAAGTGCTGGAGCAGGATCACCGTGCCACGCGTGAGTTTGTTGCTAAGCCTATCGGTAAATCCGCCGATGTAATGTACAGCTATCTGTCGCTGGTGCAGGACGATCCCACTGTGCAGATCGTGAATAATGCCCAGCGCGCCTATGTTGAGCACTTTATTCAGGGCGATCCCGATCTCGGCCGCTTGCCAGTGCTTTCGGCTGCCGCACCGTTTAAAGCCGGTGGGCGTAAAAACGATCCCGCCAGCTATACCGAAGTAGAGAAAGGTGAACTGACCTTCCGCAATGCCGCCGACCTGTATCTTTATCCGAATACCCTGGTGGTGATGAAAGTCACCGGTGCACAGGTGAGAGAGTGGCTGGAATGCTCAGCCGCGCAGTTTAATCAGATCGATCCGCACAGCAGTAAACCGCAGGCACTGATTAACTGGGATTTCCGCACCTACAACTTCGACGTGATTGATGGCGTCGATTACCAAATCGATGTGACGCAGCCTGCACGCTATGACGGCGAATGTACGTTGATTAACAAAGACGCTTCACGCATTAAGGATCTGATATGGCAGGGTAAGCCCATCGACCCTAATGCGGAATTCCTCGTCGCCACTAACAACTATCGTGCTTACGGCGGGAAGTTTGCCGGCACCGGCGATAAATACGTGGCGTTTGCTTCACCAGATGAGAACCGTTCAGTGGTCGCGGCTTATATCAGCAGCGAAACCAAAGTACACGGCGAAGTGAAACCGCAGGCCGATCATAACTGGCGTTTAGCGCCGATTCACAGTGATACGCCGCTGGATATTCGCTTCGAAACCGCACCGGGCGAGAAAGCCACGCAGTTTATTGAGAAGTACGCTGATTATCCGATGAAAGCCGTGGGCAGTGACGAGATCGGTTTTGCGATTTGGCAGGTAGATTTGCAGAAGCAGTAAGATTGGCAAAAAAATGGCCAGTCATTCACGACTGGCCATCCACTACGAAAAATTCAGATTACAGAATTTCCAGCAGCTCGACTTCGAATACCAGGGTGCTGAATGGCGGGATGGATGCGCCAGCACCGCGTTCGCCGTAGGCAAGGTTTTGTGGAATCACTAATTCCCACTTAGAACCCACTGGCATCAGGGTCAGCGCTTCAATCCAGCCCGCGATCACGCCGCTTACCGGGAATTCAGCCGGTTCGCCACGTGCCACTGAGCTATCAAATACCGTACCGTCGATCAGTTTGCCTGTGTAGTGTACACGGACACGATCCTGACGTGATGGAATCGGGCCATCACCTTGAGCGATTACGCTGAACTGCAGACCAGATTCCGTGCTGCTCACGCCTTCACGCTGCGCATTCTGCTCCAGGAATTTATGGCCTTCAGCCGCCATGGCTTCCACACGCTCACGGCGCACGCCTTCTGCACGTTCGTGCACTTCACGCAGCGCGCGATGTACCACGTCAACAGGCACAGCCGGTGAGTTCCCTTCCAGCGCGTCGCGCAGACCCGCGAGCAGTGCTTCTGGCTGCAGGCCCTGCAGTCCAGATTCCTGCAGCTGCTGGCCGACCTGTAAACCGATACCGTAACTTGCTTGTGATTCGACGCTGTCGAATGAAGGGGTGGTCATCTTGATTCCTTAATCCCGGAGAAAATAGAAACGGCAGCATAACAGCGCAGGCGGCTGGCGTAAAATCTGCAGCGCCGCAGATGACATTTACCAGGGAAAGAGAAACAATACGCAGGTCAAATCTTTCAATGCTGGCAGGCACTTCGCGCCCGCATTGCCCATACTATAGCTGTGGCAACGTTTTCGTCGTACAGCGCTAAGAAAGAGAGAATACATGGGCCAGATCGCCCCACGACGCCGCAGGACGCGCGCACCGCGTGCTTTTACTTTATCGAGGTTGCAACGTTGGCTGCCGCAATTTTCGCGCAAGGCCGCCAGCGAGGAGGATTCACGAATGGCTTCTGATACCCCTTCCCGCGTTCCCGCCGTGCTGCTGCGCGTCTGGCATCTGCTGGATGATGTGCGCTGGATGAACCCGCTACCGGCCTTCCATCGCCGTGGCATTGTGATTGCCTTACTGGTTCTGCTATTAGCGTTTCTCTGGCCGAGCAGTACGCCGCAATATCCGATTGAGCGCCCGGCAGATAACAGCAGCAAAGAGGTGCCGTTACAGGCAGAGATTTACGATAACAAGCAGCCGCAGAACACCCAACCGAAAACCGATTCTCAGGGCGAATGGCATAACTACACGGTGGCATCAGGTCAGACGCTGGCACAGTTGTTCCGCGACAATAATCTGCCGGTGAATGATGTGTTCGCGATGGCACGCGTCGAGGGTGACGATCAGCCGCTTAGCGCATTGAAGAATGGCCAGCAGGTGAAGGTTCGTCAGAACGCGCAAGGCGTGGTGACAGGATTAACGGTGGATGGCAGCAACGGCCCGGTGTTATTTACTCGCCAGCCCGACGGCAGCTTTATCCGCGCTCAGTAAATCGCAGATACAAAAACGCCGGCACATGGCCGGCGTTTTCGCGTTACCGAGTAAAAAATTACTCAGCCACTACATTCACAACCAGTTTAGCGAACACTTCGCTATGAACCTGGAAGTCAACTTCGTGCTCACCGGTAGAACGCAGAACGCCGTTTGGCAGACGCACTTCGCTCTTAGCCACTTCAACGCCAGCTGCAGTTACTGCATCAGCGATGTCGCGGGTACCGATTGAACCGAACAGTTTACCTTCGTCGCCTGATTTAGACGCGATGGTAACGGTGCCCAGTGCATTGATTTTCTCTGCACGTGCGTTAGCAGCAGCCAGAACGTCAGCCAGTTTGGCTTCCAGTTCAGCGCGACGCGCTTCGAAGAACTCAACGTTTTTCTTGGTAGCAGGAACAGCTTTGCCCTGTGGAACCAGGAAGTTACGAGCGTAGCCCGCTTTAACGTTAACCTGATCACCCAGGCTGCCCAGGTTTGCTACTTTATCAAGCAGAATAACTTGCATTACCTTATCCTCTTAAAGTCGTTAATGGACAACTACCAATTACTGATGACGATCAGTGTATGGCAGCAGGGACAGGTAGCGAGCGCGCTTGATGCAACGAGCGAGCTGACGCTGGTATTTTGCACGAGTACCGGTGATACGGCTCGGGACAATTTTACCGCTTTCGGTAATGTAGTTTTTCAGTGTAGCGATATCTTTGTAATCAATCTCTACAACGCCTTCCGCGGTGAAACGGCAGAATTTGCGACGACGGAAATAACGTGCCATTTGGCTAGTCTCCAGAATCTATCAATTCAATCTGCTCGGCATGTAACACCATTCTGCTCTGACCATTGCGTGCCTGATGGCAGCTAATGAAACCTTCGAGAACGAGTTGCGTACCGACCGTTATATGTTGAGTAATCACCTGATGGGTGCTGCCGCTGATAATCACCGGCATCTGACACCAGGCTTGCCGGTGAAAACCGGCCTCCTCCTGCACAGAACGGTGCTCAAGCACGAACTGGCAGTGAGGAATCCCTGACGGACTGACTTTTCGAACTGGCGTCTTGCACACAGTGCCTGACAGGCGCAGTCGATTTGCCGTCATGTCGGATTACTCTTCAGAATCCCCAGCATCTGAGTCATCTGATGATTCGTTAGCGAAGTCTTCGCGACGATCACGACGCTCATCTTTCGCTTTAACCATCGGAGATGCTTCAGTTACCGCGTGCTTAACGCGCATAACCATGCTGCGGATAACGGCGTCGTTGAAGCGGAAGTTAGTTTCCAGCTCGTCAATCACTTCCTGCGGTGCTTCTACGTTCAGCAGAACATAGTGAGCTTTGTGCAGTTTGTTGATTGGGTAAGCCAGCTGACGGCGGCCCCAGTCTTCCAGACGGTGAATCGTGCCCTGTGCACCGGTGATAGCACCAGTGTAACGCTCGATCATACCTGGAACCTGTTCGCTCTGGTCAGGATGGACCATAAATACGATTTCGTAATGACGCATCGATAGCTCCTTACGGATTATTCAGCCTCCTGTCGGGGTCAGCTGCGGCCCATGGAAGCAAGGAACGTTATAGGTTGTGAATCATTTAAATGAAACACACCTCTGAATGCAGCTGAAAAATTGACGCGTAATCATACTGGCGTCCCCCTGGAAACTCAAGCGCACAATTCATCAAATCGCGTGGGTCGTGCCAGTTAAGCGCACCTTTTGTGCTAAGGATTAAGATTCAGCGGGTTAGCGAGGGTTTATTCAAAATTGCTGATGGAGGCGTTCAACAGGGCGATCTGGCATCAATGTGGCGAAGAACTAAACTATTTACAGGCGCAACGGTTTGGCTTATTCGCGGCGTCTGAGAGTGTAATCCCTGGAGTGAGGAGTCGAATATGAAAACCATCATTTTCGCCACTTTACTGGGTCTCTTCCTGTCTCCACCCGCTTTCGCCAGCTCCGCTGACTACGCGCAGCAGATGAGAAGTAACAGCAGCAATGCGGCTTCAGGCTATGTCTATGTCAACCGGCTGGATGCGCCTGGCAGTAACCCAGTCAGTGCGAATACCAGTGCAGCAGATCGTCTGTCTTCACAACTGTAAATCGGATGACGTAACGGGCTGGCTCACTTTGCCAGCCCGAGTTGTTTCTACAGCTGATGTTTGAAAAAACTCACCAGTGCAGTCAGGGCTGAAGGCGTGATTTTGTGGCCGATGTGCTTTTCCGACAGGTAGGTCATTTTTTCGTTCAACGCGGCTTCACGCAGCGCTTTCTCCAGCCGGACGGTTTCAGCGAACGGCACCACCTCATCGGCTTCACCGTGCCATAACAGCAGCGGGCGATTGGCCAGCTTATCCAGTTGCTGGCTGGGATCGTAAGGTGCCAGCGGCGCGAGGCGAGCAGCGAAGGCCTCTTTCTGTTCTGGCGTGCGCGCCACCAGCGGTGGGAACAGCGTGTGGCTGAGCTGCATAAAGTAACCGGAGCCCATCATACAAGCGACGCTATGAATCTGCGGATAGCGCACCATCGCGCCCAACGCCGTCATGCCGCCCATCGAAGCACCAGCCACTGCAAAGCGCTCATCGGCAATCAAATCTTTCTCACGCAGCGCCGCTTCTAACTGTGGTACTTCGTCGATGTTCTGTTTGAGGATCTCCCAAAAGTGCGTCATACGCGCTTCAGTATCCCCGTTGTAGCGCGCGCCGTGCATGTCGGCATCCGGCATCACGACGCGGAACCCAGCCTGCGCCAGCGCCACCGCGAAGTAGCTGTACACTTCTTTGGATGAGGTAAAGCCGTGATAAAACAGGATGGTGGGTAACCGTGCCTGCCGCTGTCCTGCGGGAGCCGCATGGATACACTCAATACCTGCCAGGTTTTCCGTTGCCAACTCAATCATACCGCCTCCGTTGAGAATGATTATCACCCGTCACAGTGTAAGCGCTGAGCGACAAAACGCGAGCGACTTCACATTTAATCAGAATAATTTCTGTACTAAACCTTTTGCCGCATTTGCCGTTGATCTTGTACCCCTCCAATAGTCTTGAAATAGGTACTTTATGAAGCGTCTCTCTCTCAGCGCCATGGGTCTCGGCATTAAACTGTCTGTATTGACGTCTTTAAGCGTGGCGATTGTGCTGTTTACCCTGACCCTAACACTGAGTCATAACGCGGCCCGTCAACTGGAGCAGCTGGCGACTGACGATATGCAAAATCAGGTGCTGGGCATTAATGAAATGGCCACCATGTTTAACGCCACGTTGTCTGAAGAAGTGGCGAACTACACCAAACTTTTCCAGAGCTTCCTGCCCAAGCGCTTTAGTCGTGATGAGAACGATCGCATTCAGGTCGGCGAATTCAGCACGCCTACGCTGCGCGCCGGGCTGAAAACCCTCAACCTCGATCAAATCGCGGTGGATGATTTTCTCGATCGCACCGGTGCGGTGTCGACCATCTTTGTGCGTGACGGTGAAGACTATGTCCGTATTGCTACCTCGCTGAAAAAACAGGACGGTAACCGCGCCATCGGCACCAAACTGGATCGCAGCAGCGCGGCATGGCGCAACGTCAATCAGGGCGAAGTTTATCGCGGACTGGCCACGCTGTTTGGCCATCGTTATATCACCCAGTATCAGCCGGTGCAGGATGAGAGCGGCGCGGTGATCGCTATTCTGTTCGTTGGCGTACAGATCGATACGCAATACGCCCTGATGCGCGACAAAGTGCTGGCGCGCCATCTCGGCGACAGTGGCAACTTCTTTGTGTTGAACGGTGCCACCGGCAGCACGCAGGGACAGTATCTGTTTGATCGTCAATCAGAAGGCAAATTGCCGCGTTGGGATCAGACCGTCCAGCAGCAACTGTTAACCCAGCCAAAAGGGTTAATGAGTATTGAGCTCGATGGCGAGACTAAGTTATTGGCGTGGCAGCAACTGCCGGGCTGGAACTGGATTATTGCCGGAGAAGTGAGTCGTGCCAGCCTGCTGGCCCCTATAACCCAGAGCCGTAACCTGTTTATCGTCATTGGGCTTGCCCTGGTCATCGCTTTTGCCGTGGGCTTTATCTGGTACAGCCGACGCGCCATTACGCGCCCGTTGCAGCAGGTGATTCATCTGGCAGAGCAGTATGCGGCCGGTAATTTGCAGGCGCATCTGGATTCCACCCGCCGTGACGAAATCGGTCAACTGGTCGCGGCCATAAACGGTATCGGCGATGGGCTGGAAAAAGTGGTGAGTCAGGTTCGCTATGCGGCACGCGATATCAGTCGTGGCACTGACACTATCGCCGCCAGCAGCTCCAGCATTAGCGAACAGATCAATCGTCAGGCGAGTAGCGTGGAAGAGACCTCTGCCAGCATGGAGCAGTTTGGCGCGACGGTGGCGCAAACCGCGGCCAACGTCCGCCAGGCGATGGCGCTGGTCGGTGAAGCGGCCAGCACCGTCAATCATGGCGGCAGTACGGTGGCACGCTCGGTCGAAACTATGGCGGAGATCCGCGTGGCTTCACAGAGCATTGCTGATATCACCCATGTGATTGAATCGATCGCTTTCCAAACCAATATTCTGGCACTTAACGCGGCGGTGGAAGCGGCGCGTGCCGGTGAGCATGGCAAAGGCTTTGCCGTGGTCGCAGCGGAAGTCCGTGCGCTGGCGCAACGCAGTGCCAATGCGGCTAAAGAGATCGATAACTTGATCGCCACCTCCATCGATAAAGTAGCGGCTGGCCATGCGCTGTCCGAGCAAACGCGCGATGCAATGCAGCATATCGTCAGCCATATTGAGCAGGTGAAAACGCTGATGGGCGAGATCAATATCGCCGCACAAGAGCAGGCAGCGGGCATTGGTCAGGTTAATCTGGCGATGAATCATATTGGCCAGGCGACGCACCAAAGCAGCGATATGATCACCCAATCGGAAACCACCGCGCAGACGCTAAGCCAGCAAGGTCATCATTTGACGCAGCTGGTGAGTGTTTTTCATCTTAAAGACTGATGTGAAGAAGGAAGATGGCCTAAACTGGAGCCATCTTCCTTTCCAGGAGCGTGTTATGCGTCGCTTTTTACTGGTGCTGAGCCTATTACTAACCGGATGTGCTGCGTTTAAAACCACGCCGGAAGCCCCACCGCCGCCCACCAGCCACGCGCAGGAAATCAGCCGCGCGCAAAGCTATGGCTTGCGCAAGCTGGGCAATATTACGGTCTCTACCCGTGGTTCACCGGATGATGCCGAGCGCGCACTGGCCGCACGCGCGAATCAGGCGGGCGCGGTTTACTACCAAATCCTGATGCTGGATGAAACCACGCTGCCCGGTTTTTGGTACGGTACTGCGATTCTCTATGGTGCGCCTTCAACCAGCGCTGGCGCGCAACAGTAAGCGCGTGCAGAGGTCGTCACTCAACGAACGCCGCCCCCGCATATCCAGGTGTTGATCGCACCAGCCATCAGCCAACGGCGGTTCTGCCACTTTTAACAGAATCGCCGCGCTCGCCAGTTGTAACAGTTCCTGCGTCACCTCACGTGCCATACCTTCCCGCACATGGTTGAGCTGCAGCCTTAACTGGCGCCAGCGACGATCAAAGTGGCGATTGCTACCTTTTACCGCTTCAAATTCATCGTTGAGCATGGTCATGACGTCCGCCTGGCGACCCAGCACGCGCAGCACGTCGAGGCACATCACGTTGCCAGAACCCTCCCAGATGCTATTAACCGGCATCTCACGGTACAGACGCGGCAGTTCACTCTCTTCGCAATAGCCGATGCCGCCCAGCACTTCCATCGATTCTGCCACAAACGGCATGCCCGCTTTGCAGATGCCAAACTTGGCGGCGGGGGTGAACAGTCGCGCATATAAACGTTCGTGCTCGCTGGCGGGGGTGGACCATGCACGCGCTAATCGCATTAGCAGCGCGGTTTGCCCCTCTAACTGCAATGCCTGCTGCGCCAGCACGGTGCGCATTAATGGCTGATCGCTAAGGTTTTTGCCCATCACCTGACGCTGCTGCGCGTGATGCAGGGCAATCGATAAGGCGCGGCGCATTAAGCCATGGCTGCCCAATGCGCAATCAAAGCGTGTCATGCCGCCCATTTTCAGGATCAGCCGCACGCCATCGCCCTCTTCGCCCATCAGCCAGCCAATCGCATCCTGAAATTCCACCTCGGCGCTGGCGTTGGAGCGGTTGCCTAGCTTGTCCTTCAGGCGCTCGATGCGAATGGCGTTGCGCGTGCCATCAGGCAGCAGACGCGGCAGAAAGAAACAGCTCAGCCCTTGCGAAGTCTGCGCCAGAATGAGATGCGCATCGCTTTGCGGCACAGAGAAAAACCATTTGTGACCGGTGATGCGATAAGGCTCGCCTGTGCCGTGCACACCAATCGGTTCCGCGCGCGTGCTGTTGCTGAGCACATCGGTTCCGCCCTGCTTCTCGGTCATGCCCATGCCAATCAACAGGCCGCGCTTTTTGTTGCCCGGCAGGTGATGCGCATCGTAGCGATCGCTCAGCAGCGCCTCGCGCCAATCCGCGTAGGCTTCCGGCAGATGATTTTGCAGTAGCGGAATGGCGGCGTGAGTCATGGTCACCGGACAGAGCGAACCCGCTTCGACCTGAGCATGCAGCATAAATCGCGCTGCACGCGCCACCATCGCATTGGGCTGCACATCGGGCTGCCAGCTGAGGTTGTGCAAGCGGCTGGCGCATAGTCCCTGCATTAGCAGATGCCAGGCCGGGTGAAAGCGCACTTCGTCCAGCCGTTCACCGCGTGCGTCATAGCGCTGCAGCTCAGGCGGTTGGGTATTCGCCAGCCGACCTAATTCCAGCGATTCCGCGCTGCCGAGTTGCAGTCCGACAGAGGCCAGCCATTCGCGGTCCCAGCCAGCACCCTCACGTGCCACTGCCTCGCACAAAGCGATATCGCGGGTGAATAAATTGCTGTTACTGAGAGGATGGGGCTGATTGAAAACGCTGTGGGTTGTCCAGGTCATAATGTGGCATCTCCCTCATAAAACGCATGGTTCAAGTATGAGGGGGATGTGCAGTTATGCCTGGCTCAGAAACACTTTTGCGGTGGGGATCACGCCAAACGCTGGCGTACCGCTTCGAACAGGCAGACGCCGGTGGCGACAGAGACGTTCAGTGAAGAGACGCTGCCCGCCATTGGGATGCTGATCAGCTCATCGCAGTGTTCACGGGTCAGACGACGCATGCCTTCGCCTTCCGCACCCATCACCAACGCCATCGGGCCAGTCATTTTGCTCTGGTACACGGTGTGATCGGCTTCACCTGCGGTGCCAACCACCCAAATGTTGTACTCCTGCAATAAACGCAGGGTACGTGCCAGGTTGGTGACGCGAATCAATGGCACGTTCTCTGCTGCACCACTGGCGACTTTTTTCGCCGTGGCATTCAGCGGGGCGGCACGATCTTTCGGCACGATGACGGCATGCACGCCCGCCGCATCGGCGCTACGCAGGCAGGCACCGAGGTTATGCGGATCGGTAACGCCATCCAGTACCAGTAGAAACGGTTTTTCCAGGCTTTGCAGCAGATCCGGCAGATCGCCTTCCTGATAGTTTTTACCCTGCTTGACGCGTGCCACGATGCCCTGATGCACACCGCCTTCCACCTGGCTGTCGAGCCATTGGCGGTTAGCCACCTGAACCACAATTCCCTGAGCTTCCAGTGCGGCAATCAGCGGCTGCAGGCGACGATCGTCACGGCCTTTGAGAATAAAGACTTCCTGGAAACGCTGAGGATCACGTTCCAGCAGCGCCTGCACGGCATGAATACCAAAAATTATTTCACTCATTTGTTTGCTCAAGGTTGGATGTATCGATTTGAAAATTTGAGTATTAATTTCGGTGCACATAACTGCGCACCCTACAAAACGTGCTGATTTAACGTACGCTCGTCGTCACAACACGCTGAACTAACTTAAAGTCGCCATCACTACGCACTTATCCATGATCTGTCGAGCGGGCGCCATCAAAGCACGCTAGCCTAACTTTGGGGCGCCGTTTAAGGCGACCCCACCTTCAAAGTGCGATCAGGTCTTCAGGCTTCGCGAGCCAACCCTCAAGCTTCGTTAGGTTTCTTCTTCGACCCGCGCTTGGCCTTGGTGGCGGCGGCGATTTTACGGGTTTTCTCAGAGACTTTTTTGCCTTTTTTCTCAGTTTTAGCCGATTTTTCAGCAGGCGCATGCTGCTTCTTCTCGCTGCGGAACGCTGAATCTGGCTCGAATGTGCCCTTCTTACCCGCATCGCGACGACGTCTGGCCGGTGGCTTGCCGCCGCGCTTCTCACGTTCGCGCTCGGTTTTACCTTCACCGCGCGGCGCACGCTTACTGGAAATCAGCGCGAAATCGATTTTGCGCTCATCCATGTGAACCGCTTCAACACGTACTTCCACCGTATCGCCCAGACGATAAGTACGGCCACCGGATTCACCAATCAAACGCTGACCAATCGGATCAAAGCGGTAGTAGTCGTTATCCAGTGAAGAGACGTGCACCAAACCATCGATAAACAGATCGTTGAGACGCACAAAGAAGCCAAAACCGGTCACGCTGGAGATCACGCCGCTAAACACGTTGCCAACCTGATCCTGCATGAAGTCGCATTTCAGCCAGTCCGCAACATCACGCGTGGCTTCATCGGCACGGCGTTCGGTCATCGAACAGTGCTGGCCGAGCTGCAACATCTGCTGCATATCGTAGTGATAACCGCCGTTTGGCGTAGTGTTGCCTTTCAGCGTGCCCTGCTCTTTCGCCAGCAGGTATTTGATCGCGCGGTGTAGCAGCAGATCAGGGTAACGGCGAATCGGTGAGGTGAAGTGTGCATAGGACTGCAACGCCAGGCCAAAGTGACCACGGTTTTCAGGATCGTACACCGCTTGCTTCATTGAGCGCAGCAACATGGTTTGCAGCATTTCTGCATCCGGGCGATCGGCCACTTGCTTGAGCAATTCGGCATAGTCGACAGGCTGCGGTTTCGCGCCTCCTGACAGGCTCAAGCCCAGCTCGTTCAATACGGTGCGGAAGCTTTTGATGCTATCTTCGGTTGGACGATCGTGATCGCGGAACAGTGACGGTTCCTGATGCTTCTCAACATAACGCGCCGAGGCGATGTTGGCGAGAATCATGCACTCTTCGATCAGCTTGTGCGCATCGTTACGCACGGTACGTTCAACGCGATCAATACGACGCTCCGCATTGAAGATAAATTTGGCCTCTTCCGTTTCGAAGGAGATGCCGCCACGCTGCTCACGTGCGGTTTCCAGCTCCTGATACATGTGATGCAGCTCTTCAAGGTGTTTCACCTGCGCGGCATACTGCTCACGCAGCTCGGTATCGCCCTGCAGAATGTTCCACACCTTGGTGTAGGTCAGACGCGCGTGGGAGTTCATCACCGCCTCGTAGTGCTTATAGCCGGTGAGCTTGCCGCTGGAAGAGATGGTCATCTCGCACACCATGCACAGACGATCCACCTGCGGGTTCAGCGAGCACAAACCGTTGGAGAGGATCTCCGGCAGCATCGGCACCACTTGTGACGGGAAGTAAACCGACGTGCCGCGCTGATGCGCTTCGTCATCTAACGCCGTGCCTGGACGCACGTAATAGCTGACATCCGCAATCGCCACCCACAGACGCCAGCCACCACCGCGTTTTTTCTCGCAGTAAACGGCATCATCGAAGTCACGCGCATCTTCACCATCGATGGTGACGAGCGGTAACTCACGCAGATCGACGCGGCCTTTCTTAGCCGCTTCAGGCACCTGTTCTTGCAGTTTCGAAATCTCTTTCTCAACTTCTTCTGGCCAGGTATGTGGGATCTCGTGGGTGCGCAGCGCCATATCGACCGCAAGACCGGTGCCCATGTTATCGCCGAGAATCTCGGTGACCTTACCAATGGCTTTGGTGCGACGGGTTGAGCGCTGGACGATCTCTACAACCACTACCGAGCCCATGCGCGCGCCCTGGGTTTCTTCCTGCGGAATCAGGATGTCGAAGCTCAGGCGGCTGTCATCCGGCACCACAAAACCGGTGCCGGCATCGGTAAAGTAACGGCCAACGATCTGGCTGTTACGGGGTTCCAGCACGCGCACCACGCGTGCCTCGCGACGACCTTTTCGATCCGCGCTGCCTGGCTGTGCCAGAATCACATCACCGTGCAGGCAAAATTTCATCTGCTCAGCAGAGAGATAGAAATCATCTTTCTGGCCTTCGACGCGCAGGAAGCCATAGCCATCACGATGGCCAATCACTTTGCCGCGCAGTAAGTCGAGGCGTTCTGGCAGGGCGTAACATTGACGACGGGTAAACACCAGCTGACCGTCACGCTCCATGGCGCGCAGACGACGGCGCAGCGCTTCGAGCTGCTCTTCGCTGGTGATATTCAATTCCTGGGCAATTTCATCGCGATTGATGGGTTTCTCACGCTTTTCTAACAGCGCCAGAATAAATTCGCGGCTTGGAATGGGGTTGTCGTACTTTTCTGCTTCTCTATCCTGATAAGGATCTTTTGACATTACGGTTCCTCCGATGTCATTTAATTTGGATTGCCACCGGCGGTTCGGACAATAAAATTTGGTACAGTGAATCGTTATCTTTGACCAGATCGGCCAACGTATAGTTATCCAGCTCTTTGAGGAATAACTGGACCGCATCGTGCAGCGCCTTGCGCAGACGACAGGCCGGTGTGATGGCGCACTCTTCACAGTTCACCAGCTGCAAAGGCTCCATTTTTCTCACTACCTGACCAATGACGATTTTTTCCGGGTCCATGCCTAAACGAATTCCGCCGTTTTTACCGCGTGTCGCGGCGACAAAGCCAGCCCGGCTGAGTTGGTTGATGATTTTAACCATATGGTTACGCGACACCCCGTAGGTATCGGTGACTTCGGTAATGTTGGTCTGCTTACCTTCCGGCAACGTCGCCATGTAAATCAGCGCACGCAGACCATAATCGGTGAAACTCGTTAGCTGCACATATACCTCGGTGAATCATCGGGCGTTAGGGTTATGCGCCGGTCGGCGTGGTATTTAAGTATGATGATAAACCAGAGCGTGGAAGCCGGTGCGTTTTTTCTTAAGCAAGTATCGATAATTGCAAGAAAAAAGAGAGTGAGCGGAGTCAAAGAGCGGATAAACAAAGGCCGGACAGTGTCCGGCCATGTAAGATTATGCGTCGAACGGGTCGCGCAGAATCATGGTCTCACTACGGTCCGGGCCAGTTGAAATAATATCAATCGGCACACCGGTCACTTCTTCTACACGCTTGATGTAGTCACGCGCGGCCTGTGGCAGACCTTCCAGCGTTTTCACACCAAAGGTGGTTTCGCTCCAGCCTGGCATGGTTTCGTAGATTGGCTCAATACCTTCCCAACCTTCCGCTGCCAGTGGCGTGGTGGTCATCTCGCGGCCATCCGGCATGCGATAAGCCACACAGATTTTCACTTCTTTCAGGCCATCCAGCACGTCCAGTTTGGTCATGCAGAAACCTGACAGGGAGTTGATCTGTACTGCGCGACGAACGGCAACCGCATCCAGCCAGCCGGTACGACGACGACGACCGGTGGTCGCGCCAAATTCGTGGCCCTGTGCACACAGGAACTCGCCAGTTTCGTCAAACAGTTCGGTAGGGAATGGACCCGCACCAACACGCGTTGAGTAAGCTTTAACGATACCCAGCACGTAATCAACATAACGTGGGCCAATACCGGAGCCCGTCGCCACGCCACCTGCGGTGGTGTTAGACGAGGTCACATACGGATAAGTACCGTGGTCGATATCCAGCAGCGTACCCTGTGCGCCTTCGAACATGATCAGATCGCCACGCTTGCGCGCACCGTCCAACAGGTCAGAAACGTCAACCACCATGCTGGTCAGAATGTCAGCCACAGCCAACGTATCGCTCAGCACTTTTTCGTAGTCAACCGCATCAGTTTTGTAGTAGTTAACCAGCTGGAAGTTGTAGAAATCGACGATTTCTTTCAGCTTAACGGCGAAGGTTTCTTTATTGAAGAGGTCGCTCACGCGCAGACCGCGACGTGCAACTTTATCTTCGTAAGCTGGACCGATACCACGACCGGTGGTACCAATCGCTTTGGCGCCACGCGCTTTTTCGCGCGCCACGTCCATCGCGACGTGATATTGCAGAATCAGTGGACATGCTTCAGAGATCAGCAGACGTTCACGTACCGGCACACCGCGCTCTTCCAGACCTTTCATCTCTTTCATCAGCGCTTCAGGCGACAATACAACACCATTACCAATGATGCTGGTCACGTTATCACGCAGGATGCCAGATGGAATTAAGTGGAGGACGGTTTTTTCACCGTTGATGACAAGTGTATGGCCTGCATTGTGGCCACCCTGGTAACGCACAACGTAATTCGCGCGTTCAGTCAGAAGGTCTACGATCTTACCTTTACCTTCGTCACCCCATTGGGTGCCCAGTACGACGACGTTCTTACCCATTTTTTCAAAATCACCGATTGCTTAAAAATGGATTCTACCATCGGTTTTGCTCACTTTCAGCACTTTTAGCATACGATTGCGCGGTTTTTTGCCCGCGTTTTGATCAATACAACATGTTGGGGGAAACATAGACTGCAAGACACAATTTAGGCGTGCGTTATCGCTCAAATTTAATGCTATGCGCTCGCGTGCACGCTCAGCATGTAATAAATCACCACGCCCGCTACCACTAATCCACCACCAAAACGATGCAGGATGCGATCGGGCAACTGCGCCATAGACAGAATCATGCGGCGCCAGATACGCGGCAGAAACATCGGACCCAGCCCTTCCAGCACCAGAACTAATGCCAGCGCCATCCAGATGGTTGTGTTCATTCTATTTTTCCCAAAAAAAAGGCCGACAACATTGTCGGCCTCAAGGTTATATCAGTTCTTAACGCGCGGTGTTAGTCGGTGCCTTCATAAAGCGGAAGAAATCGCTATCCGGGCTCAACACCATCACATCCTGGTTATCAGAGAAGCTGTTCTCGTAAGCACGCAGGCTGCGGATAAAGGCATAGAAATCAGGATCCTGACCGAAAGCATCTGCAAACAGTTTTGCTGCCTGCGCATCACCTTCACCACGTGAAATCAATGCCTGACGCTGGGCTTCAGCCAAAGTACGTGTGACCTGGTAATCCGCCTGAGCACGCAGTTTTTCAGCCTCTTCCTGACCTTGTGAACGCTGGCTACGGGCAACCGCTTCACGCTCAGCGCGCATACGGTTGTAGATAGCATCAGACACTTCAGCTGGCAGGTTGATCTGCTTGATGCGTACGTCAACCACCTGAATACCCAGGGCAGCCATACTGTTCGGGTTCGGTGCTGGCTCGCTGCTGTTGGTTTCACGCTCTACGCGGGCTGCCGCGCTGGCAATCGCATCATCTGCGGCTGGCGTCTGCACTTCGTCATCACTGCCTGCGGTACCGGTGTTCAACGCATCACGCACGTCGGTGGTCAAACGACCACGTGAATCCGTCACGATGTCTTTCACATCCAGGCGCCCCATCTCAGAGCGCAGACGGTCACTAAACTTACGTTTCAGCAACACTTCAGCCTGAGAAACATCACCACCGCCCGTTGCCAGGTAGTAGCGGCTAAAATCACTGATACGCCACTTGATGTAGGAATCAACGATCAGGTCTTTCTTCTCTTTGGTAACAAAGCGATCGGCCTGGTTGTCCATGGTCTGGATACGTGCATCCAGCGACTTCACAGTTTCAATGAATGGGATCTTGAAATGCAGACCCGGCTCATAAACCTGCGGCTTGTTCTCGCTATCGCGCAGAACTTTACCGAAGCGCAGCACGATACCGCGCTCACCTTCTTGCACCACAAACAGCGATGCGTACAGCGCCACCAGGACGACAATAATTACGGCAATAATTGGCTTACGCATCGATTACTCCCTCCCTGCGCGCTGGGTATCGTTGCGTAACGCATTGGCGCGACGCTGGTCCATGATGCTGCTCGGACTATAAGACGAAGAGTCATCATTGCTGGCACTGCTGCCAGACGAAGGCAGCTTCATCAAATTAGTGTTTTTCTGGCCTGCCTGGCTGCCAGAAATCTGACCACCACGCATCAATTGATCCAGCGGCAGCACCATCAGGCTGTTACCACGGTCATTAACCAGGACTTTACGCGTATGGCTCAGCACGCGTTCCATGCTTTCGATATACAGACGCTCTTTGGTGATTTGCGGTGCGGCTTTGTATTCCGGCAGCAGTAAAGCAAAGCGTGCCACTTCACCCTGCGCTTCTAACACCGTGCGCTCTTTGTATGCACGGGCCTCTTCCAGAATACGCTGCGCCTGACCGTTCGCACGCGGCTGCACTTCATTCGAATAAGCTTCTGCTTCACGCACGTACTGCTCGCGGTTTTCACGTGCGGCGATGGCATCGTCAAACGAGGCCTTCACTTCTTCCGGTGGACGTGCCGCCTGGAAGTTAACGTCAAGCAGGGTAATCCCCATGTTGTAAGGACGGATGGTTTCATCCAGCTCACGTTGCGTCTCGCTACGCACCACGGTACGGCCTTCAGTGAGGATACGATCCATGGTAGAACGACCAATCACACCGCGCAGCGCACTGTCGGTGGCCTGACGCAAACTGTCGTCAGCGCTGGTGACCGCATACAAATACTGCTCAGGATTGGTTACGCGGTACTGCACGTTCATTTCCACGCGCACCACGTTTTCGTCCGACGTCAGCATCACGCCAGAGGCGGCCAGTTCACGCACGGCTTCAACGTTAACGGCACGCACCTGATCGATAAAGGTTGGCTTCCAGTTCAGGCCCGGCTCAACCAGATGGCTGAACTTACCAAAACGGGTCACAACGCCACGTTCTGCTTCTTTGATGGTGTAGAAACCGCTGGCAGCCCAGATGACCACTGCGGCTACGGCAACGATGCCAACCAGTTTGCCACCGCTACCGCCGCCGCGCTGGCCATTGTTGTCACTCTGTTTGCCACCGCCCAGTCCGCCGAGTTTTTTACTCAGCTTACGGAAGATATCATCCAGATCAGGAGGCCCCTGATCGCGCCCTCCCTTATTTCCCCCAGAGTTGCCGCCTTGATTATTGCTGCTTCCCCACGGGTCGCGGTCCTGTCCGTTATTTCCGGGCTGATTCCACGCCATGTTTCTACTCCATTTATTGTATTTACGTTTTTTACCCTTCCTCTTTCGAATTGCGGCCCAGAGAAATAATTGCAGCAATTTTCAACAAGTTAGGTAAAGGCGTTAGGGCAATATCAAACAATATAACTGGCTAATGACGGTTCCTGTTTGCACAAACGACGCCAGTCAACGATTGGCATTCGCACGTGCATACCTACAGAACCATCATCTTCATTCCATTCTTTCTCAATCGCCTGCAGTTGGTAGAAGCGGCTGCGCAAACGGCCCGCTTCTGGCGGCAGACGTAAATCATACTGCGCAATTTCACCGGCTAAGCGTTCAGACAGCGCCTGCCAAAGTAAGGGTAGACCTTCACCGCTCTGAGCAGAAAGCCAGACGCGTGTCGGCTTATTCTCTTCATCACGATCAATACGCGGCACAAAACCGTCCAGCATGTCGATTTTATTCATAATCAACAGCATGGGAATTTCATCCGATTCGATTTCTGCCAATACTTCATTAACGGCGTCGATGTTGTCGTTGACGCGCAAATCGGCAGCGTCAATCACGTGCAGCAAGAGCGTCGCCTGACGTGTTTCCTGCAGTGTGGCTTTAAAGGCCGCCACTAAGTCATGCGGTAAGTGGCGAATAAACCCAACGGTATCCGCTAAAACCACCTCACCCACGTCTGCCACATTCAGGCGACGCAGTGTCGGATCGAGAGTCGCAAACAGCTGATCGGCCGCATATACATTGGCTGACGTCACCGCATTGAACAGGGTAGATTTGCCGGCGTTGGTGTATCCCACCAGCGAAACGGTCGGCACATCGGCTTTGGCGCGTGCTTGTCGGCCCTGTTCGCGCTGCTTCTCCACACGCTCAAGGCGAGAAAGGATGAGACTAATGCGATTACGCAGTAAGCGGCGGTCCGTTTCCAGCTGCGTTTCACCGGGACCACGTAAACCAATACCGCCTTTTTGGCGCTCAAGGTGCGTCCATCCACGCACCAAACGGGTTGCCATGTGGCGTAACTGTGCCAGCTCGACCTGTAATTTACCCTCATGGGTACGGGCGCGCTGAGCAAAAATATCGAGAATTAAGCCAGTGCGGTCGACAACGCGACATTCACACACTCGCTCGAGATTACGTTCCTGGGCAGGCGATAAGGCATGATCGAATAATACGACCGATGCTCCACTCGCTTTCACCGCATCGGCAATTTCAACTGCCTTTCCTTCACCGACAAAATATTTGGGATGTGGCGCTTTACGGCTGCCAGTAATCACATGCAGCGCTTCGACGCCCGCAGAAGAGACAAGAGTTTCGAACTCCTGCAAATCTTCCAGCTCTTTGTCTTGGGAGAACCAGATGTGTACCAGTACGGCCTGCTCACCGGCATCATAACGGTCAAACAAGCTATAACCTCGCTAAAATAAAATAACCAGGACGGGAAAACGCTTTCGCTCCCCAGCCCTGGCTTTACGGCAGCGCAAAATTATTCTGCGTTATCGCCGTCTTGTTGTGGCTGCGACTGAGCGCCCTGGTTGCTTCCGCTATGGTGGTAATTGCTGCTGCCACCGCTACCGCCCGGGTTGTTGCTATGGTGCGAAACCGGACGAGAAGGAACCACTGTAGAGATGGCGTGCTTGTACACCATCTGGCTAACCGTGTTTTTCAACAGAATGACGAACTGATCAAAGGATTCAATTTGTCCTTGCAGCTTAATACCATTCACCAAATAGATCGAAACCGGTACACGTTCACGACGCAATGCGTTCAAAAACGGGTCTTGTAATGATTGCCCCTTAGCCATTCTATCTTTTCCTTATATGCTTGTTGTTTGTTACTTTAAGAACCGTGGTTCAGAAAAACTGCGTAAAAATTTGCGCACGATAACGGACCAATTGTACACAATCATCCCTGCTACGCACTAACTACCTGAAGCACCGCATTACGGGCTAATTCTGGCTCGTCACTGTCTAACCAATGGACGTTTGGCCAGCCACGTAACCAGGTCATCTGGCGTTTAGCGAGCTGCCGGGTGGCGCAAATTCCCCGATAAACCATTTCGTCGTAATCGATTTCACCAGAGAGATAAGACCACATCTGGCGATAACCTACACAACGAATGGAAGGCATATCCGTATGCAAATCACCTCGTGCAAACAGTTCACGAGCCTCCGCTTCAAATCCTGACGCTAGCATCTGGTCGTAACGCAACGCAATGCGTTGATGTATCAGTTCACGATTTGCCGGAGCGATAGCAAACTGGTACACGTCGTAGGGTAACGCTTCGCCGGATGTTTTTGTCAGTTCCGTTAAAGTTTTACCCGAAATAAAAAAAACTTCCAGTGCTCGCGAAAGTCTCTGCGGATCATTCGGATGAATACGACTACCGGCGACCGGATCGATTTCACACAGCTGGCGGTGTAGGGCTTCCCACCCTTTCTCCGCCGCCATTTGCTCTATCCGCTGACGCACCTCGGGATCGGCCGAGGGCAACGGCGACAATCCTTCAAGCAACGCCTTGAAGTAGAGCATGGTTCCACCAACAAGCAACGGAATCTTACCCTTTTGGGTAATCTCCGCCATTTCTGCCAGCGCATCGCGACGAAACTCAGCGGCGGAATACGCTTCCGCCGGATCGCGAATGTCCAGCAAACGATGGGGCGCCAGTGCTAACTCTTCTGCCGACGGTTTCGCCGTGCCAATATCCATCCCGCGATAGATTAAGGCAGAGTCAACGCTGATAAGTTCCACCGGAAGTTGCTGACGCAGCGAAATCGCTAATGCCGTCTTACCGGAGGCGGTAGGCCCCATCAAAAAAATTGCCTTTGGCCGGCTAGCCTGGTTTAGTTCACTCATGCTTCAACGCGTTAATCGCGCTCTCAATCTCAATGGTCTGTAACAGACCTGAAGGCGGCGACTTGAGCAGATGCGGGCATAGCCTTTCCAGCTCTGCCAGCAGTGCAATCGCCTGCGAGTGATTCCAGTGAGCGTGTTCTGCATCATCACGACGTGCCAGCCATTGGGCCAACGCAGATGCAGAAACCTCTTGCTGCCGGGCCAAGTAGCCTAACAGTTCTGGAATCAAGATTTGTAAATTTTGTGTGCGTAACGGTAAAGGGACGGCGCGTAAGGTGACGTGCTGACCTTCTCGTTGTAAATCAATGCCCATCAGCCTCAATAACGCGCCCTGAACATCGATCACATTCAACTCTTCTTTGGCAATTTTCAGCCGGACCGGGATCAGTAAAGGTTGAGGTTTCAAGCCCTCTTCTCCCGGTTGTAACTGGGCCTGTTTCAGCCAGCGTGAGGCCACATTCAGTGACAACAACTGTAATTGATGACCCCGTTCCAGCAGCGCATATTGCTCATGCATCACGCTCAGCATACGACCAAAACTTTGCGCATGTGCAGCCAACGGCGCTTCGCGTGCTTCAGGCTGACGCACGGGAGCCGGTTGCGGCGCGGCGGCGCGAGGGGCTTCGGCCACAGGCGTTTTCATTAACTGCTGGTAGGCGGCCCCTTCACGTGCACGATACACCGGCTCTTTATTCTGCCAACCCGCGTGCGTTCCCGCCGCAGCCGCACCGCTGCTGCTGGAGCTGGAGCTGGAGCTGGTGCTATTGCGTGATGGGCTCACGGGTTGCGCAAAGTGATTCGCACCCGCGGCCTGTCGGTTCTCTGGCTGCCACTTTGGCGCGGGCTCTTCCGCATGCGCGATGGGCAACTCTGCGGCACGGCTCGCCTGCAACGCACTCATGACGCCCTGCCAGATGAAATCATGCACCAGCCGTGACTGGTGAAAACGGACTTCATGCTTGGCGGGATGAACATTGACATCCACCTGATGGGGATCGATCTCCAGATAAAGCACATAAGCGGGCTGTTGATCTTCCCCCAACTGCGTCTGATACGCCTGCCGAATCGCATGGTTGATCAGCTTGTCACGCATCATGCGGCCATTGACGTAACAATATTGCAGATCCGCAACCTGACGTGACCCGGCGGGATCGGCCACCCATCCACGTAACGCCAGATCGTCATGTTGCCAGTCAATGCGCAGAGCATGTTGCATAAAGGGGGTGCCACAGATAGCGCCAAGACGGCGTTCACGCTGCGCTTCCTGATCCACCGCGCGATACTGGCGAATCATCTTGCCGTTGTGGGTCAGCGAAATTGCCACGTCAAAGCGCGCCAGCGCGATACGGCGAATCACTTCATCAATATGGGTAAATTCGGTCTTCTCAGTGCGCATGAACTTGCGCCGCGCCGGGGTGTTGTAAAACAGATCGAGCACTTCCAGCGACGTCCCGACAGGATGTGCTGCAGGTTTCACCGTGACATCCATATCTCGTCCTTCCGCATAGGCTTGCCAGGCTTCGTGTTGATCCGCGGTGCGAGAGGTTAGCGTGAGGCGTGAAACCGAACTGATACTGGCGAGGGCTTCGCCGCGAAAACCGAGGCTCATAATCGCCTCAAGATCATCCAGCGAAGCAATTTTACTGGTGGCATGGCGAGCCAATGCCATGGCCAGTTCGGCTTTGGCGATGCCACAACCGTTATCGCGGATGCGAATCAACTTCGCGCCGCCTTTTTCGATATCAACGTCAATGCGCGTCGCGCCGGCATCAAGACTGTTTTCCACCAGCTCTTTTACGACCGATGCCGGGCGCTCAACCACTTCGCCGGCGGCAATCTGGTTCGCCAGCTGCGGCGGTAAAATCTGTATTGGCATGGTGGTGATCCTTTAAGCAGACTGGCGCCGCAGCGCCAGCAATCAGGATTGTGGAATCTTTAAGTTTTGCCCCAGCATCACGTTGCTCGACTTCATATTATTCGCCTGCATGATGGCTTTGGGGCTGACACCATAATGAGCGGCGATCCCAGTGAGTGAATCACCGCGTACCACTTTGTGTCGGGTAGGACGCCTCGCAGCGGTCACGCTCACGCCCGATTTTGCCGGGACTTTCAAGTGTTGCCCGACCCACACCACATCGCGTTTCAGGCTATTGAGGTCACGCAGAGTTGCCATGCTGACACCGTATTTGGCGGCAATACCTGACAACGTCTCACCACGCGTCACCGTATGGCGCTGCGTCGCGCCAGTGTATTGCACGGTTCCGGTTGCCGGGTTGCTGGCAACGCTAACCGCTGGTGCGCTGTCCAGCGGCCGGTTTTCCTCCTTTGGGATGGATTGCAGCGGATGCGCGAGGAAATAGTTGCGCAGTCCTTTATAGATCGACTGAGCAATTTTCTCCTGATACGCGCTGCTGCCAAGCAGCCGCTCCTCCGCCGCGTTACTGATAAAGCCAGTCTCAACCAGTAAAGAAGGGATATCCGGGGAACGCAACACGCCTAAGCTGGCATGCTCCGGTAAACGTTTGTGCAACGGCGTCACTCCGCGCAGTTGCTGCAGCACTTTCACCGCGACATCATAGCCAACGCGCTGTGAATGCCCGAATTGCAGATCCAGTACCGCCTGGCTTAAGTAAGGATCAGCCTGGCTGTTTGCCAGTAAATCACCGGCACCGCCCAGCAATTCGGACTGCTTCTCTTTCTGTTCCAGCCAGTTCGCCATTTCGTTATTGGCGCGGCGGTTTGATAACACCCAAACGGATGCGCCGGTCGCCGAATGGTTGGGCGCGGCGTCGGCGTGAATCGATACCAGTAAATTGGCATTCTCTTTTCGCGCCACCTCGGAACGCCCCATCACCGAGATAAAGTAATCGCCGTTTCGCGTCAGCACGGGCTTAAACATCGGGTCCTGATCCATCAGCGCTTTCAGTTTGCGCGCAATGGCAATGGTGACGTTCTTCTCGTGCAGGCCATGCTGGCCCGATGCGCCGGGATCCTGACCACCGTGGCCGGCGTCAATCGCCACAATCACCGTGTCATTGCGTGAAACGGCGCCACCCGGACGTACCGTGGTGTTGCTGCTGGTGACGGCGGTCACCGGATTGGCATTAAAGGGATTCGCCGCACTCTCGCTCTGGCGAGCGGTGGTCACCGGTGCGGCAGCAGTGCTGCGTTTTGCCGGTTGCGTACCGCGAATGGTAAACACCACGCGATACTGATTGCCGTCACGTTGGGTGCTGGCACGCGTGTGTGCCGCCTGGGTCAGTTCGAACACCAAACGAATACTCTGTTTATCTTTCGGCTGGCTATTGCGAATGCGTTGTACGATGTTTTCGCCGCTAAAGTTCAGCGGCAAGCCCTTAATCGCGCCACTTTGCCGAATATCCAGCACCACACGATTGGGGTTATGCAGCGGGAAGAAACCATACACGGGTTGACTATTAAAACTCAGCGTGACGGTTGCCTGACTGTCGCCGTTTTCGACTTTGATATCTGACAAGGTGGCAGATAACCCAGAAGCAGAAACGATACAGAGCGCAGCCAGCAGAATCCCTTTCATCCATGCGGTCATGCCGACTCCCTGCCTTGCTGGAACTGGGCCAGCAGCGTTTCACCCACTGCAGAAACCGCGCTGATCTCCGCTTCTCGCGCCGCGTCCACGTAGCGCAGCGTCAATGCCAGATCGGGCTCGGGTAATACGCCAGCGCCCTGCTGCGGCCATTCGACCAGGCACAATGCATCCCCGCTGAAGTAATCGCGGATACCCATAAACTCCAGCTCTTCAGGATCGGCCAGGCGATAAAGATCGAAGTGATACAGCGTGCGTGAGCCGAGTTCGTAGGGCTCCACCAGCGTATAGGTTGGGCTTTTCACATTACCCTGATGGCCAAGCGCCTGCAAAAAGCCGCGGCTAAACGTGGTTTTACCGGCGCCGAGATCGCCATAAAGATAGATCACCAACGCGCTGCTGCAAACGCGGGCAAGTTGCGCACCCAGATTTAGGGTTGCCGCCTCATCGGGCAAAGGGATAACACAGGTTTTCATGCTTTATTGTTGGATCATCTCTGGATTAACAAACTGCCACAGCAGTTCGAACAAATCAGTGGCTAACATGCCGCGCGTACCGCGCTGCCGGGCAACCGCATCTGCCGCTGCACCGTGTGCGACACAGCCCGCGCAGGCTGCCTCAAGTAAAGTCAGTTTCTGGCCCAGCATGGCCGCAATGATACCGCTCAGGACATCGCCCATGCCGCCGGATGCCATCCCTGCATTGCCTACATCCGCAATCGCGATGTCACCTGCCGCGCTGGCCACGATCGTGCCTGCGCCTTTCAGCACCACCACACCGCCGTAGCGTTTAGCGAGCGTTTGCGCCGCCTGTAAGCGGTCGCGCTCGACCTCACTGGTCTTCACGCCTAACAGCCGTGCGGCCTCGCCAGGATGCGGAGTAATGATGCGATTCTGACGGTAATCCGGCTTGATTGCCAGCAGGTTAAGCGCATCAGCATCCCAAAGCATCGGCTTTTCACTAGACGCGACTTTTTTCAGTGCCTTCTGAGCCCACTCACGTTGTCCCAGTCCGGGCCCGATAGCGATCACATCTGCCCATTGCAGGGCCTGTTCCAGCGTTTCTTCACGTAGCACATCGACCATGAGCTCCGGCCGCGCGGTCAGAATCGGGCCGATATTATCTTCATGCGTGAGCACGCGCACAAGCCCAGCACCACTGCGCAGCGCCGCTTCCGCCGTCATTCGAATCGCCCCGGCGGTGCCAGTATCCCCTCCCACTACCACTAAACGTCCATGGTCACCTTTGTGCGAAGTGGCTTTTCGTGGTTTCAGCCAGTGCACCAGATCAGCCACATCGTAGCGTTGAATGGGATCCGTCTCGCCTGCGAGGAAGGTGTTCAGCCCTAGCGCATCACAATGTAATCGACCCACGTGATCGCGAGCTTTACCAGTCAACAATCCCGGTTTCAGCACAATCATACTCAGGGTGACATCCGCGTTGATGGCATTGCCCGGCGTAGTGCCAGTGGCAGCATTCAATCCCGATGGAATATCTATCGCGAAGATGGGCGCGGCATGTGCATTGGCCAGATCAATCAATTCATCGTAAGGCGCGGCTGGCGCACGATTGATCCCGGTGCCGAGCAATGCATCGATGATCACATCAATGTTTTGCGGCCATGACGCATCCGGGGCATGTATCACCCCGCCCGCCGCCAGCCAGGCTTCTTGCGCCTGCTGCGCTTCTTCCGGCAAGGGTTTATTACCACTGCACGCCAGCAATGTGACGCGCAATCCTGCCGCCTGCGCCAGTCGCGCCACCACATAGCCATCGCCCCCGTTATTACCCTGTCCGCACAGAATCAGCCAGTGCTGCGCCTGCGGCCACTGTGCCCGCACTCGCTCATAGCTCGCCTGCCCGGCGCGCAACATTAATTCGTACAAGGTTAAACCCAGGCTATCCGCCGCATCGCGCTCCAGTTGCCCTATCGCCTGCGCAGGCCAGACAGAGTGTGATAAACTGCGCGGGTTTGCTTCAATTGCCTGGTTTCTCATGTCATACCCTCTCGATCTTCAACAGCTTGCCCACCAAATTAAACAGTGGGGGCGCGAACTCGGCTTTCAGCAGGTTGGTATTTGCGATACCGATCTTAGCGCTGAAGAGCCCAAATTACAGGATTGGCTGGAGAAGCAATATCACGGAGAGATGGACTGGATGGCGCGCCACGGCATGATGCGTGCCCGCCCACACGAACTCCTGCCCGGCACACTGCGCGTGATCAGCGTGCGCATGAACTATCTTCCCGCCAAAGCAGCGTTTGCCAGCACCTTAAAAAATCCCCAGTTGGGTTATGTCAGCCGCTATGCGCTGGGCCGCGATTATCACAAAGTATTGCGCAATCGCCTGAAAAAGCTTGGAGAAATGATTCAGGCGCATTGTGGCGAACTCAACTTTCGCCCATTTGTCGATTCCGCCCCCATCCTTGAACGGCCGATTGCCGCCAAAGCAGGCCTGGGCTGGACCGGTAAACACTCGCTCATTCTCAATCGCGAAGCCGGTTCCTGGTTCTTTCTCGGCGAGTTGCTGATTGATTTGCCGTTGCCCGTCGATCAGCCACAGGAAGAACAGTGCGGTCGCTGCGTCGCCTGCATCACTATTTGCCCGACTTCCGCTATCGTTGAGCCTTATGTGGTTGACGCGCGGCGCTGTATTTCCTATCTCACTATTGAGCTGGAAGGTGCGATACCGGAAGAATTCCGTCCGCTGATTGGTAACCGCATCTATGGATGTGACGATTGCCAGCTTATCTGTCCGTGGAATCGTTATGGTCAGTTGACCGATGAAGATGATTTCTCGCCGCGCGCGGTGCTGCACGCGCCGCCGTTGGTGGATCTCTTCAAGTGGGATGAAGCGAAATTCTTGCGAGTCACTGAAGGCTCTGCGATTCGCCGCATCGGCCACTTACGCTGGCTGAGGAATATCGCAGTGGCATTGGGCAATGCGCCCTGGGCAGAAGAAAATCTGGCGGCGTTGCAAATGCGTAGCGGTGAAAACGCCATGCTGGATGAGCATATTGACTGGGCCATCACGCAGCAATTACAGAGGCGTGCGGCACAGAGCGTGGATGTTCAGCCCGCGAAGAAACAGCGCTTAGTGCGCGCCGTCGAGAAAGGCCTGGTCCGTGATGCGTGATTAACCAATCGCGCAGGATAAAATCCTTTTCCACATGCTGTGAATAAAATTATAAAGCCGAATAGTGACGAGGATCATTATATCGTTTACCAAGACTATTCACAGACTGAAATACCTTTAATTCATTAACAATCAATGAGTTAAATGATTATTGTAAACATTTAAGTAGAATATTGCGCGCAGGGGCTTGTCCAGAGCTTGTGGATAACTCTGTTCAAAACAGTTTTGCAGATAGGGTAAAACGCCGTCGGTACGTTGCAGGCGCATTGTGGATAACCTGTAAGATAACTGCAACAGACTACAGGCATCGTTGGTGCTAATGCGGTACGTAAAATTTCCAGAAAGAAAACCAGGCCGCATGAGATCGATAAAGACTGCAGCAGTTTTAAGTCTGATTACGCCCGAGAGCAAATAACATTAGTGAATATGAAAATCTGGAGCGGGAAACGAGACTCGAACTCGCGACCCCGACCTTGGCAAGGTCGTGCTCTACCAACTGAGCTATTCCCGCA
>NZ_JASGBX010000013.1:0-164294 GCF_030053335.1 Pantoea sp. EABMAA-21 | reverse complement strand
CCTGCGTGGATCTCCTGGCCCAACGTAAAAGCCTCAGCGCTGCGGATAGCCCTTGCAGCATCAGAGGTGCTACGGCCTTAAATATTGTGCCCCTTTCAACAGCATTTACTTGAGCTCATCAGCAGACTGGAAGATTTGAACCATCCCTGCTTGGATCTCCTGGCCCAATGTAAAAGCCTCAGCGCTGCGGATAGCCCTTGCAGCATCAGAGGTGCTACGGCCACTAACACTTGTGCGGTATTTTTCAACTCGCATTCAAGTTTGTGAGCCGATGTGAGTTCTTACTGGTTGAAGTTTATGAGTCGGCTGATGCTCTCATTAGCATCACAAATTCAATCTTATGGACAGAAATAAGCTTGGTGACAAACACACTGAAGCTTATGGGAATGAAAGTGCCTTTAACAAAACGCACGAAAGTTTATGAGCAGGCTGGGGGCGCAGGGGGGCAGGCAATCCGCAGCGCCGAGCTGAGTGAGTCTGCCAGGATAGCCCGCAGGACGCGGGGGAAAGGCGGGGCGGCACAGGGATGTGCCATCCCCGCCGTTCCGTGAGGCAGACGAACGAAGTGAGGGAACCGCGTCAGCGGCGCGAGGACGCTAGCCCCCCTGCGCCCCCAGCAAGCGTTAACTCGATTTTAAGCCAACCCGTATTTCAGCCTGCAATCCAAACCTCGGTTTAAAACTGCATTCAAACCCGCAGTCCAACCGCAACCGCCAACCCACACAATTTAACCGCGGCGCGCATCCGGGCGCACCAAATCAAACCGCAAATCCTCACTGATGCCGTAATACGCCGATGGGCCGCCGGCTCGCAGAATAGGCTGTGCCTTGGCGGTCTGATAAATGCCATCTTCCAGCAGCGCTTCATCAATATGAATTGCCACCACTTCACCCAACACCAGCCAACTCTCCAGTTCAGTGCCTTGCACATCCTGCAGGCGAATCAGCTGAGTCAGGCGGCACTCAAAATTCACCGGGCTCTCTGCCACCATACTGACGTTCACGTGCGAGGCAGCGATGGGTGTCAATCCCGCGAGTGCGAACTCATCTTGTTCAGGCGGCACAGAAGCCGAGCTTTCATTCATCGCTTCGGCGAGCGGGCGCGTGGCCAGATTCCAGACGAATTCTTTGCTTTCACTGATATTGCGCACACTGTCTTTCCAGCCGCTACTGGCAAAACCAATAATCGGCGGATGATAGTTAAAGCAGTTAAAGAAACTGTACGGGGCCAGGTTGCGCTGGCCACTGGCGCTCAGCGAACTCACCCAGCCAATCGGGCGAGGACCAACAATGGCGTTCAGCGGATCGTGTGGCAAACCATGCCCGCTCCTTGGCTGATAAGTATAACGTTGTCGCATTAGCGCTCCTGGCTCGTCTGTTAAACTTCGCACCGCAACGGTGTTATGGCATTCCTGTCGCTATCATCAGGAAACGCTAGCGGATGACCATAACGACAGCTTGCTGCAGCACGAATTATTTTGGACTCAATTTTGGGATATCAGGTTTAAATGCAATACAGATAATCGTGTAAGCGGATTGTGCGATGCCGCCATCCAGCGTATCTTACGCCCGCGCTACTATCCGGAGAATCTATGAACAAGCCAACCGCCACCTCGCCATTCCATCCCCGTAATCGCCATCAGGGCCGTTATGATTTTGCTGCTCTGACCGCGGCTCATCCGCCGCTGGCGGTGAAAGTCCGTCCAAATGGCTACGGCGAGTTGTCGGTGGATTTTGCCGATCCTGAAGCGGTAATGCTACTCAATCAGGCGCTGATTAAGCTGTTTTATAACCTGAACTGGCAACTACCGGAAGGCTACCTGACGCCACCCGTACCGGGCCGTGCTGACTATGTGCATGCGCTCGCAGATTTGCTGGCCAGTGACAACGGCGGCAAAGTGCCACGCGATGTCGATGTGATGGATATCGGCTGCGGGGCCAATCTTATTTATCCATTGATCGGGCATGCGGAGTACGGCTGGCGCTTTACCGGCACCGATATTACGGCGGAAGCCATCACGGCGGCAAACCAGATTGTCGCGAGCAATCCCGGCTTGCAGCGCGGCGTGCGTCTGCGTCGTCAGAAAGACGAGTCCGCCATTTTCGCCGGTGTGGTGCACAAAAATGAACGCTATCATGCCGTGCTCTGCAATCCGCCATTCCATGGTTCGGCGCAGGAAGCAGCGATGGTCGGTCAGCGTAAAACACGCAATCTGGGCTTAGGTAAAAATGCACCGCTCAACTTTGGCGGTCAACACAAGGAGCTGTGGTGCGAGGGCGGCGAGCGTCAGTTCGTGGGTAAGATGATCGATGAAAGCGTGGCCTATGCCGATCGTATTGTCTGGTTTACCTCACTGGTTTCGCGCAAAGAGAACCTGCCTGCGTTGCGCGATCAGTTGCGCGATCTCGAGGTTGAGGAAGTGCGCATCATCGAGATGGCACAGGGGCAGAAACAGAGCCGCTTTATCGCCTGGACATTCCTGCCGCCAGCCGCGCGCACTAAACGCTTCGCGCGCTGAACCCACCGTTTGCCCTTATCCGTCAGGATACAGGGGCGAGCTTAGCCCAAAATGCGGGAGCGAATCTGGCAGCCCAGTTCCGCTCCCTGGGCGAGTCTACGATGGATTGGGCGGCGGCAGTGCTGCCAGCGTGGCCGCGGAACCCACATCGTTGCCGGTCTGCATCACTTCCACCGTCTGATGCGGCGCTTTAATCCCTGCGGCATCAAAATGCTTCTTCACCTTGTCATCCAGCGCAAAACGCACTGTCCACTGCTTCAGCGGTTGGGTGGTGAACGACACACGCACGGTAAAGGACTGGTTGGTCAGGCCCACCAGTCCGGAAAAACTCGGTTCGCCAATCACCATGCCGCGAATATCCGGATTCTCCAGCAACTCCTTCACCGCTGCCTGCAAGGTCGTATTCACACGCTCGGTGTCTTCATTGCGGTCTACATCATAGTTGGCGACAAACGAGCCAATACCGCGCACAAAGTTGGCGAAAGTGGTAATCGAAGACCACGGAATGATGTGATATGCGCCGGTATCCTGACGCACGCCGACGGAGCGAATTGACATGCGCTCCACCGTGCCGGTGATCGGGCCAATGGTCACCAAATCGCCGGTATTCATGCCGTTCTCAAACTGAATAAAGATACCGGTGATAATATCCTTCACCAGTGTTTGCGAACCGAACGACACCGCCAGGCCGAGCGCCCCGGCACCCGCCAGCAGCGGCGCGATGTTAACACCCACTTCTGACAGCAGAATCATAATGGTGATGGTGCTGATCACCACCGCCAGCGCATTACGGAATAGCGTCAGTAAGGTGCGCGTACGTGCGCTGGGCATCGGCCTTCCGTGTGAATCCGAAGCCAGACGGCTTTCGATCAGGCTGGCCAGCAGCGTCCAGCCGATGGCGGAGAGCAGCAAAATCATCACGATACGAATCAGCACATCCACCATTTTCTGCCCGGCTCCCAGCGTGAGCCAGTGCCAGAGATCAAACAGATTCCAGGCGTTGAGCAGCAGCAATAGCGTGGCGAACACGGTGATCACACGCGCCAGTTTTAGCAGCGCTTTGACCCAATCATTGACGCGTTTTTGCAGTTCCGGATAGTTACGGCGCAGATCCGGCGACAGCGTCAGCGTTTTGCCAATCCAGCGCGTTAGCATGCCGGAAATCAGCGCGGCGATAACAATAATCGCCATGCTGCGCACCGTGGCCGACATCATAAACTTCAGACTGTCACCCGGATTGAAGATCGAGAACAGGAACAGCGCGATAAAGTAGGCACTCGCCAGCCAATGCCACACCATACCGAAGGCGCGGATAAACAAGGCAAAGAAGCTCATACTGCGATCGGCCAAACGCGACAACTCGTCGTGGATGTTGCGTCGATTGCGGAAAATCAGCCACAGCGCCCAGCCAGTCATGATGCACATGATCAACACATTCACCAACGCAGCGATTTGCATATTCACCTGATTGCCGACAATCGGCACTACCACGAGCAAACCATAACCGATGATGCCGCTGAGCCAGCTAAGACGTGTGTTCCAGTAAGCGGCACGCACATCGGAAAGATGAAAGAAGCGCAGGGTGGGGAAGCGTGGGCAGAATATCAATCGCAACACCGCTTTGAAAAACTCAATCAACGCGAAGGCATTGAGGAATAGCCCCTGCTGATAGGCAATGGTGCGGTTATTGTTGTGGTAGTTGTCACTGATAATCTGACCAACAAACAGCGTCAGCGCCAGAAGCACTAAGTCGAGAAGAAAGGCGACGATAATGGTGGCAGGAAGATGCAGCCACTTGGTGCGATCCAGATTATGATTGCGCCCCCATCGGCCCATGCGCTGCCACACGGGATACATCAACAGCCGCGTGAACCAGTAGAAAGCAAAAACGGCAGCGGCGAGCCCGGCGAAATACTTCAGGGCATTGAAGAAGGTTTGCTGATTAAACGATTTGTGCGGTGCGTTAACGATGTTGTCGTGCAAACGGACAAACTGCGAGGCAACGGCTCCTCCGTATTCGCGTGTGACGTTGGTGACGCTCTCCAGTACCGTGGGATCTTCCTGATCGGCCTGCGGCGGAGCCAATACCGGCTGTTCATTATTGGCTTTGCTGGTGGCGGCCTGACGAAGTTGATCGATCAGTTCCTGACGCGAATCGTTATTCTCCAGAATATTGGCCAGCGCGGCATAAGCGGCTTTTTTATCTTCCAGCGTAGGTTCACCTGCAGCGGTGGTGCTGGAAGCGGGCGTTGACGTTTGCTGAGCGGCGACGGCGGCCTGCGACAGATTGACCGCGTCTGCGGTGGGAACGAGGAACAGACAGAGCAGCATCCATATGGTCAGGCACCATGATGGGCGGGCAAACGACATGACCTTCTCCTTGAGCAACGCACAACGGCACAAGAGAAAAAGTATAGTCAGTGATGGAAGGTGAAGATTCTGAAAGGAAATTTCTTTACGGAAGAAGAGGCGGCTTTACAGCCGCCTCGTCATTTATGACACGTGCTGCAGGAACTCGCGCAGACGATCGCTCGGTGGGTTGGTGATCAACTCATCCGGGTTGCCATCTTCCGCGATGGTGCCTTTATCAATGAAGATCAGGCGCGAAGCCACTTTCTGAGCAAAGCCCACTTCGTGCGTTACGATGACCATCGTCATGCCTTCTTCGGCCAGATCCTGCATCACCTTGAGCACTTCATGGCGCAGTTCTGGATCGAGTGCAGAGGTTGGCTCATCAAACAGCATCATCTTCGGTTTCACCGCCAGCGCACGAGCGATGGCAACACGCTGCTGCTGACCACCGGACAGTTCAGCTGGGAAGTGGTGCGCACGCTCGGCAAGGCCGACTTTACCCAACAGTTCACGTGCCAGTTTCTGTGCATCGTCTTTCTTCGCACCGCGCACACGAATCGGGCCGAAAGCCACGTTATCCAGCGCACTCATCTGCGGGAAAAGATGGAACTGCTGGAATACCATGCCCGCTTCCTGGCGAATCAGGCGTTCGTCGACTTTAGGATCGTTAACTTTCATGCCATCAACGATCAGGTCTCCGGTGGTGATCTCTTCCAGCTTGTTGATGCAGCGCAGCAGGGTCGATTTACCTGAGCCAGATGGCCCGATAATCACCACCACTTCACCCTGATTGATCTTCAGATTGATGTCGTGCAGGACTTTGGTCTGGCCGAAGTTTTTAGAGACGTTTTTAAATTCAATCACAGGATTTTCACCTTCTTCTCAATACGGCGCAGTACAAAGCTCAACACCAGCGTAATAACCAAATAGATAATGGCAACGGCACTCCAGATCTCCAGCGCGCGGAAGTTTCCGGCGATGATTTCCTGGCCCTGACGGGTCAGTTCCGCCACGCCGATCACGATAAACAGCGAGGTATCTTTGATACTCACGATCCACTGGTTACCGAGCGGTGGCAGCATACGACGCAATGCCAACGGCATGATGACGTAACGCAGGGTTTCACGGCGGGAAAGACCCAGCGCCAGACCTGCTTCACGGAAGCCTTTGTTGATCGACAGCACGGCACCACGCGTGATTTCCGCGATATAGGCACCGGAGTTAATCATGATGGTGACCACGGCGGCGGTAAACGGATCGATACGCAGGTCCGGGAAGGCCATCGGCAAGGCGAAGTAAATAAACATCACCTGCACCACGATTGGCGTACCGCGGATCAGCTCGATAAACACCAGCGCGATATTATTGGCGATCCATCCGCCGTACGCGCGCGCGAAACCGGCGACTAAACCAATGATTAACCCGCCAATTAAGCCGAGTACGGAAATTATCAGGGTCATTTTGGCGCCTTCGATCAAAATCGGCAGGGCTGGCCAAATGACGCTCCAGTCAAACTCCATGGTGTAACTCCAAAATCTGTTGCAATGGAAATGTAAAAAGCAGGGAGACTAAGCTCCCTGCTGGAAAAATCGGCTTAGGCCGGAATTATTTTGGCTCGCTGCCGAACCATTTTTTATAAATTGTGTTGTAAGTGCCGTTGTCGCGCAGGGTTTTCAGCGCGCCATTAATCTGGTTACGCAGTTCATCGCTGCCTTTAGGCAGGGCGATACCATACTGCTGAGCTTCGATAGACTCGCCAACCGCTTTGAAGCGACCTTTACCGGCGGTGTGAATGAAGTACAGGATGTTTGGCGTATCGTGCAGCACGGCGTCAGCACGGTTGGTACCCAACTCCATGTAAGCGTTGTCGATGTTCGGGAACTGACGCAGATCTTTAGACTTGATGTGCGCTTTCGCGTAATCAACAGAACCGGTACCGCTCTTCACCGCAACCACTTTGCCGTTCAGATCGTCGATGCCTTTGATGTTGTTTTCGTTCTCACGCACCATCACCAACAGACCACTTTTGTAGTAGCCGTCAGAGAAGTCGATAGCCTTTTTGCGCTCGTCGGTAATGGTGATACCGGCCAGAGCCACGTCAACGTTTTTGGTTTGCAGTGCTGGGATAATGCCGCTGAAATCCATTGGCTTCAGGGTGTAGTCCAGCTTCAGTTCTTTGGCGATAGCGGCCCACAGGTCGATGTCGAAACCAACATATTCGTTACCCTGTTTGAATTCAAAAGGAACGAAAGCGGTGTCGGTCGCAACAACCAGTTTCTTATCTGCTGCAGTGGAAGAAAGCGAGAAGGCCAGCGCCAGCGCGGCCACGGAGACTTTAATCAAAGACTTCATCATTATTTTCCTTATTACCCTTCAGACCTGATGGCCTGATGTACGGCTATTCATATGAAAAAATTATGCCAACTTTTCATTTTGGTCGAAATCAGCAGGATGCAGGGCCTGGCTGAAGCGATTTTGCTATAGTCGAAAAGTCTGCACTAATATGGATCACCAAAATAGTGCGTCGTGCTGTTGTGGTGCAGGCACAGTGTGCACCAAGGGCTTAGCAAGGGAAAGGCAGGATTAAGATTTTGTTAACGACGTCAAAAAAAGCACCAAAATGTTACAGACATAAAAAAAGGCGGGATAACCCGCCTTCGCTGTAACGTGCATTATTCGATGTTGGATTCGATAAACCACAGGAATTTATCCAAATCACGCGATGCCGCCGTGAAAATATCAGCGGTATCTTCATCACTGACTTCACTGATGGCCTTACGCGTGTCGTTCGCGACAATCGCGTAACGATCGGCCAGCGCTTTCAGGTGATCCTGAACGGTATGGATGTTGAGCGGATAGCTTTTTAATGGCGTCTTGTCGTTGACGATCTGAGTGGTACCCAGCGCCACGCCGCCGAGCTGTACAACACGCTCTGCAATGGTGTCCTGATGATCGGTGATGGCAGTACGGAAGCCATCCAGCATTTCATGCACACCGATAAAGTTGGCGCCGCGCATATTCCAATGCGCCTGCTTAGTGATCAGTGACAGATCAATAAACTCCACTACCAGACGGTTGAGCACCTCGATGGTCGCTTTCTTATCGCTATCAGCAACATCATTACGGGTGTAAATGAGATCAGACGATTTAGTTTTAACCAGTTTTGCGGTACTCATCATTAATATCCTCTAATTGATGGTTGTCCTAATCAAGCACGGGAATAAGTATAGCAGTAGTTTTTGGCTGTGCCGGATTGTTTAAACCGATGACAGGAATAGATAAACCTTAATGTTGTGCGGGATTTGAGCGTTTTATTTATTTTTCATTTATATCAATGAATTATGTTATGTGTTAATTACTTATCAATGATGTTGCAAAATAATAACAAAAGTGAAGGCGGTGATGAGAAAAAAGAGAATGAGAATGCTTATATATTCAGCCTGAAGCCAACAGGCTGAATTTGGCATTATTTATTGCGGATTATTAATATCCACTTCGCTTATTTTGGCACTCTTCTGTTTCATGGTGAGGGTCGAACCCGCTGAAGCGGCAATAATGGCCAGCAGCGCAACCCACTGCTTCAGCGTCAGCAATTCTCCGAGGAACAACATCCCTGAAAGCGCTGCCATCGCGGGTTCCAGGCTCATCAGCGTGCCAAAAATGCGAGCGGGCAGGCGGGTCAGAGCCATCATTTCCAGTGAATAAGGAATCGCACTGGAGAGCAGGGCGATAATCAGCGCCAGGGGCAGAATTTCCCAGTGCCAGATGCCGGGTGCCGCAAAGGTTAATCCAAGCGGAACAAAGATCACCGAGGCAATCAACGATCCCATGGCAACGGTTGCTGGACCATGTTCCGCACCGGCGCGTTGCCCTGCCAGAATATAGACCGCCCAGCAGGCACCGGCCCCCACTGCTAACAGCGCACCCAGCGGATCGATATGGCTGATGCCATCACCAATCGGCAGCAGAAACCACAAACCGGTGACCGCCAGAAGCACCCAAAGGAAATCGAGCGGACGGCGCGCACCGGCCAATGCCAGGGTCAAAGGGCCGAGAAACTCCAGGCCAACGGCAACGCCCAGCGGCACGGTGCGAATGGATAAATAGAAGAGATAGTTCATACAACCCAGGGCCAGACCGTAGATTAAGAGCGGTTTGCGCTGTGCAGAGGTAAATCGTAAACGCCACGGCTTAAAGATGACGCACAAAATCAGGGTGCCCAATCCGAGGCGCAGTGCGGTGATGCCCGGCGCCCCCACGCTGGGGAACAGCGATTTTGCCAGGGAAGCACCGCCCTGAAGCGAGAGCATAGCAATCAGTAGCACGGCAATCGGGAACAAAACCGGGGCCATTCTGGTGTTCGTCAGAGGCGTAGACATCCTGTAATTCAATCCTGTAGTGATTAACAACACAGCAACAAAACGTCAGTGTAAAGGAATCTTCAGGAAATAAGGAGGAGTGTAAGAGGGAAAATAAATGCAGTGACCGCCTGGAAAATAACCGTTTTTCGGGCCATTTAAGTAAAGAAATGTCAGGTTAGTTTAGGAATATCCTTAAAGGCATTATTTGCAGCCCGAAATATTCTTGCAGAAAGATGACGCTTTTTATAAGTAAAATGAATGACATAGGAAACTTCATTAACTTTCTGTTACACCAAACAATCTGTTAGACAACAAATAGCGGGCAGAGTTTCTTACTAATTTTTGTTATATTTTCAGCGTTGTCAGGAGAGAAGTATATTCACATTTGAGGTGGTTTATGAAAAAAATTGCATGTCTTTCAGCACTGGCTTGTGTACTGGCAGTTTCAGCAGGTTCAGCCATGGCGCAGAGCACCGTTTCTGCTGGTTACGCGCAGAGCGATTATCAGGGCGTTGCTAACAAAGCAAACGGCTTCAACCTGAAATACCGTTACGAAGATGGTACTAACCCACTGGGTTGGATCGGTTCTTTCACCTACACCGAGAAAGACCGCACTGACGCTGGCGTTTACAACAAAGGCCAGTACTACGGCATCACCGGTGGTCCTGCTTACCGTCTGAACGACTGGGCAAGCATCTACGGCGTTGTGGGTATCGGTTACGGTAAATACCAGGCAACTGACGCTGCTGCACAGTACAAAACTGATTCAAGCGACGTTGGCTTCTCTTACGGCGCAGGCATGCAGTTCAACCCAATCCAGAACGTTGCAGTTGACGTGGGTTACGAGCAGAGCCGTATCCGTAGCGTAGACGTAGGCACCTGGATTGCTGGCGTAGGCTACAGCTTCTAAGTTTTTGCTTAGACCAGAGTTGCACAAGAAACGGCCCTTTACGGGCCGTTTTTTTATGCTTACTTTTGCGGGGCGGGAGGAAGCGTGGCGCGGATCTTCTTCACCTGATCGGCCGTTACCGGCGCCGCTTTGTTACCCCATCCATTGCGAATAAAGTTAGCGACATCAGCGACCTGCTGATCATCCAGGCGCCAGGCGAAATCTGGCATGGTGAAACCGGTCGGCGCCTGTTGCGTAATCGCACGCTGGCCGCCTTTCAGAATCACACTGATCACTGATGACGGGTCTTCACTCAACAAGGCCGGATTGTGTGCCAGCGCCGGGAAGGTACTAGCATAGCCTTTACCGTCCGTACGATGGCAGGCAGCGCAGTTATCCACGTACACCTGCGCACCTGGCTGGCTGACATCCCCTTTGAACAGCGCTTGCGACGTCGCATCGCTGACCTGTGGTGCAGCGGTGTTATCCGCAGCCGGTAAAGACTTCAGATAAACGGCAATCGCATTCAGATCTTCATCACTGAGATACTGGGTACTGTGCGCGATCACATCCGTCATCGAACCAAAGGCAGCGCCTTGCTTATTCGCGCCGGTTTTCAGGAAGGTGGCGATATCTTGCTCAGACCAACTGCCCAAACCCGCTGCCGGGCTGGCGGTCAGATCTGGCGCATGCCAGCCTTCCAGCGTGCCGCCGGTCAGATAGCCTTTGCTGTTCTGATCCATGGCTTTCTCCTGGAAGCCGATGCCACGAGGCGTATGGCATGAGCCACAGTGGCCAAGCCCCTGCACCAGATAAGCACCGCGTTGCCACTGTGCCGATTGACCGGCTACAGGAGCGTAAGTGCGGTCATCGGCAAAGGTCCAGCGCCAAAACGCCAGCGGCCAACGCATGCTGAGCGGCCAGGGGATATCACTTTTGCGATTTTCCTGACTCACCGGTTTCACACCCTGCATAAAGTAGTCATACAACGCGTGCATATCGCTGTCGCTGATTTTGGCATACGACGGGAACGGCATGGCGGGGTAGAGCGAGCTGCCATCTTTCGCCACACCGCCACGTACCGCTTTGACGAAGTCGTCGTAGCTGTAGTCGCCAATGCCGTGCGTTTTATCTGGCGTAATGTTGGTGGAGTATATGGCGCCAATCGGCGTGCTCATTTTGAGCCCACCGGCGAAAGGTTGCCCACCTGCTGCGGTATGGCATGCGGCACAATCGCCCGCTTTGGCCAGATACTCGCCTTGCTTAACCGAGGCATCGGTCGCGGCCGATGCGGCGTGGCTGATCAGTGCGCCGCCGAGAGCGAAAAAGAGTGCGGAAAATTTCACTATAACGCTCCTTATCAGGCCTGAACCAGCGGACCAGGGTTAGCCAGATAGCGGTTGCGAATCGCATCCGCCGCGAATAATGCGGTGGCACAGACAATCCCGGTTGGGTTGTACGCCAGGTTTTGCGGGAAGCAGCATGCGCCCGTAACGAATACGTTCGGTACATCCCAGCTTTGCAGGAACTTGTTCACCACGCTGGTGCGCGGATCGTCGCCCATCACTGCACCACCGGTAGTGTGCGTTGATTGGTAAGGGCGGACATCGTAATGGCTGTTGAGGGTTTTGAAGCCCACTTCATAGTGCTTAGGATTCATCACCTTGACGATCTCCTCGGCCTTACCTTTGATGAAGTTGGTCATCTTCAGTTCATTCTGCTGCCAGTCAAAGGTCATACGCAGCAACGGTTGGCCGTAGATATCACGGTACGTAGGATCAAGGTCGAGATAGCACTGCTTATACGGCATCACTGAACCTGACGAGCCGACGTTCATGTTGTGCAGATAATTATCTTTGATGGCCTGTTTCCAGCCGGAACCCCAACGCGGCGCATCTTTAGGGATGCCCATCTGCTGGATGGGACGTCCACCGGAGAAGGCCGCAGATATCGTGGCGCCGCCAACGAAGCCGACTTTGCTGTGATCGAAGTTTTCCGCATTGAAATCATCGATAACGGTGGAGGTGGCACCCGTGGCGGCAAATGGATTGAACCAATTGTCGTTGTCATAGAACAGCTTGATACCGCCGGTCATCTGGTAGGCATAGTTTCTGCCCACCACGCCGTCACCGGTTTGTGGATCGTATGGCTTACCGATTTTTGACAACAGCAGTAAGCGCACATTGTGCAACTGGAAGGCACTGAGGATCACCAGGTCAGCCGGTTGCTCGACTTCATTACCTTGCGCATCGATATAGGTGACGCCAGTGGCTTTTTTACCGCTGCTGTCGGTATTGACACGAATCACGTGCGCCTGCGTGCGCAACTCAAAGTTACTAAACGGCTTCAGAGCAGGGATAACACAGCTTTGCGGGGAGCCTTTGGAGTAGTTGAAACAGCCGAAGCGTTCGCAATAACCGCAGTAGTTACACACGCCAAGTTGCACGTTGTAAGGGTTGGTCCAGGGTTCGGTGGTGTTGGCTGCAGGGCACTCAAAGGGGTGATAGCCCAGTTGCTTTGCGGCTTTAGAGAATAATTCGCCGGCATACAGCGTTTTTAACGGCTTGGTGGGATAGCCATTTTTACGCGGAGATTCGAACGGGTTACCGCCTTCGACGGTTTCACCGTTGAGGTTACCGACCTGACCGGCCGCGCCGCAAATTTTCTCAAACTTATCGAAGTAGGGCTCCATCTCGGCATAAGAGAAGGGGTAATCCTGCACCGTCATGTCTTTAGGAATGAAGTCAGCACCGTATTTTTCGATGACTGTGCTGCGCATTTTTAAGTCCGCTTCCAGCGGACGCCACAGCTGACCGTTCCAGTGGGTACCGGCACCGCCCACACCATCACCGGGCAGGAAGGAACCGAATCGGCGATAGGGCAGCGCGGTTTCCTGCGTAGTGTGACGAACCGTCACGGTCTCTTTCGAGGCATTTTGGAACAGTTTTAAACGAATGCCGTAAGTCAGTTCATCGGCAATACGCGGATAGGAGAAGTCGGGGTAGGTATCGCGATTTTCGCCGCGCTCCAGTGCCACAATATTCAAACCAGAACTGGCCAGTTCCATCGCCATGAGCGAACCGGTCCAGCCGAACCCGACGATGACCACATCGACGGGCGCTTTTTTTACTGCCGCCATTACACGCTCCTTTTACTGGAAATGCTGACTGGGCCAAGAGGGTAGGGTTTATTAGGCTGCTGTACGGTATCGACGAAATCCGCACGTGCACCGGGGAAACCGATCATTTTCCACGAGGCCAGCGTTTGGTTGCCGCCGTGAATCGGATCGGCGAGATAACCCTCTTTGGTGTTCTCCAGCAGTTGCTCGAAAAACAGCTTGCCGTGAATGGCATCGTTATGCAGTTTGTCGGCTTCCAGCGCACGCAAAACCTCTTCCTGTTGCGCCGTTTCCAGTTGATAAAAATCTTTTTGGTACTGCTGCTGACAGTGCTGGTCAGCTAAGGCGATGCCTAACCGATAGGTATCGCGTGGCACCAGATGGGATTGGTAACCCATTTCCGGAATCGAATCGGCGAACGGGCCTTGCATGTACCACAAGCGACCATAGCCGTAGGGCAATTCCATCTGCTTATCGATAAACACCTGTACACCTTCACTGACGGCGCCAGGACCGTTGGCATCGGCAGGGATCAGGCGATCCAGCGCGGCGAGCAGAAATTTCCACTCTTTATCGTTGAAGTAAGCGGGAACATAGTCGGATAACACGCCTTGCGGCTTGTCGGCAGCGGGGGAGGAGAGTGACACCACACCGGAACTGGCTGCGGCGGCGAGGGGAATGAGCGAGAGCGATTTTTGTAAAAATCGTCTCCTGCCCGATGGTTGCTCTTCAGGCTTTTTAAGTGACATTGCTAATCTTCCTTACGAAAAACCCACCCTGGGTTGATTTTGTTATAAATATGTAATTTTTTGTTATGAGGAGATTAATCAGACGTCACAACAGGTTGCAAGCTAAAAGTTAGCAGCCTAATCGTTTAAGCGTTATTGAAGGTAAAGTTATGTCAGTGCCTGAAGCGATTCAGCCACAGTGAGCGCAGGGATCGGAAATTCGTTCAATAACAATAGAAAGAGTAGGACTAAAAAGGTAACAAAATGTGAGATCGTGCAAAGGATCCGTTGAGGAAACGGATCCTGAGAAGAAATTTATGGATGAATCAGCCGCGCCAGATGAGATTGGGGCAAGGGCGCTCGGTCAGCTGTTTGCCGGTCAGCTTTTCAATCAGCATCAGACGCAGGGCAAAAGGCGAGCGTTTAAACAGGCACAGCAGCGATTTCAGCTCAAAAGCCGGTTTGCTTTGCTCAACCTGGAAGCATTTGCCACAGTCGAGGCAGTTTTTCATGGTGGTCATGTTCACCTCCCGAATGAATAACGACGTAACAGTAAGCACAAACCTGCGATAAACAGCAGGAAAAGGAGTAGCAGCAGATAGGGTGCGTTCATCGTTGCCTCCTAAATAAGCTATTCGCTTACATTACGAACAAAGATAGCACTGGCTATACTCTTTAGCCAACACTATTTAGGAAAAATTTGTGCTTATTTGTGCCTGGTTTACAATGAGCGCAGCCAGGCCCGCACCGCAGATAAAGTGCGGCAGATAATAATGAGGAAGCTGAATGAGTCGTCGTGCAAAGAGCGCCACCAATACGCCCCAGGGGCCGCTTAAAGATATAGAGGAGCATGTCGAAGGATTTCGCCAGGTGCGCGAAGCGCATCGACGTGAACTTATTGATGACTACGTAGAGTTAATCTCTGATTTGATTCGTGAATTTGGTGAAGCCCGCCAGGTCGATATGGCCGCGCGCCTCGGCGTTTCACAGCCCACCGTGGCAAAAATGTTGAAGCGTTTAGGCACCACCGGTCTGGTGGAACAGGTTCCTTATCGCGGTGTGTTTCTGACGCCTGAAGGTGAAAAGCTGGCTGAAGCGAGCCGCGTACGCCACCATATTGTTGAAACTTTCCTGCTGGCGTTGGGTGTCAGCCCGGAAACTGCCCGCCGGGATTCTGAAGGCCTGGAACATCACGTCAGTGATGAAACCCTCGCCGTCTTCCAGAAGTTTTACGAGAGCCGCTAACTTACAAGGTCTTCCGCCATCATGCCCATCGTGCTTCGTTCCTTAATGCGTGATCGTATTTTGCATTTGCTGTTGCTGTTGGGTGTGATTTTATTGCCGCAGGCAGAGTATCGTTGGTCGCAATTGCCTGCCGCCGTTGACTGGCACACTATCATGACGCTCACCGGGCTATTGATGCTAACCAAAGGGTTGGAAAACAGCGGTTATTTTGATGTGCTCGGCGCGCGTCTGGTGCAGCGCTTTCAACATGAGCGTACACTGGCACTGTTTATGGTGTGTGCCGCTGCGCTGCTTTCCACCTTTCTCACCAACGATGTGGCGCTGTTTATTCTGGTGCCGCTGACCCTGACGCTACGCAAATTCTCGCGTCTGCCGATTTCTCGTCTGATTATTTTTGAAGCGCTGGCGGTAAATGCCGGATCGCTGCTGACGCCGGTGGGTAATCCGCAAAACATTCTGTTATGGAGCCACGGCACGCTCAGCGTGCCGGGCTTTATCTTGCAAATGGCACCGTTAGTTGCCGTGTTGATGATCAGCCTGATGGCGCTCACCTGGTGGAGTTTTCCTAAACAAACCATCCAAAAGCACGCGCAAAGCGAAGCGCATCAATGGGAAAAACCATTATTTATCATCAGTGTGCTGCTGTATCTGATATTTATTGTGGCTTTAGAGCTGAAAATGACCGGATGGGCGCTGTTGTTGGTGGCAGGCTGCTTCCTGATTATGGCGCGCAGCGTATTGATCAGTATTGACTGGAGCTTGTTGCTGGTATTTGTCGCGATGTTCATCGATGTGTTTTTACTGATGCATCTTCCCCTGCTACAACCGCATTTCGCCGCGATAAGCCAGTTGAGTGAAGGCGGTTTATACTTGCTGGCGATAGGTCTTTCACAGGTGATCAGTAATGTGCCAGCCACCATCCTGTTGCTGCAAAAAGTGCCGCCTTCAGAGGTGCTCGCCTGGGCCGTCAACATTGGTGGATTTGGCTTGCTGCCGGGTTCATTGGCTAACCTGATTGCGCTGCGTATGGCGCAAGACAGCAAAGTCTGGTGGCGCTTTCACCTGTTTTCTTTACCCATGCTGGCGTGGTCGATGCTGTGTGGCTGGTTGCTGTTGCGCTGGCTACACTAAGCCTGCCATTTTGTTCTGCCCGATGAGCTGACGCGCTGATTATTCAGCGCGTTATCGCACTTAGTGGCAGAAAATGCGTTGATTGTTGGCTTGTGTAAAGTTGTACTGGCATTTGTCAATTTTCGATCTAAGGTTAAGTTGACCGTTTTTGCCCGTGGATCGGGATCACAGCCAGCGATGATAACCTATGAGTGATAACCACAATCAGCCGCCCGCACGCGAGCAGCAGGATGCGCAGCACGCTTCAGACTCCAGTCAAGACAACAACGAACCACAACGTAAACGCCCCGGCAAAAAGCCACTGGTCATTCTCGCCATCGTGGTGGTGATCATGCTGTTGGTGGGCCTGTGGTTCTGGTTTACCACGCGCAACATTGAATCCACGGATGATGCCTTTACCGAAGGTGATGCCGTGACCATCGCACCAAAAGCGGCCGGTTATGTGGTGAAACTGCTGGTGAAAGATAACCAGCGGGTGAAGCAGGGCGATTTGCTGGTGGAGATCGACCCACGCGATACCAGTGCCCAACGCGATCAGGCTAAAGCCCAGCTTGGCCTGGCTCAGGCGCAACTGCATCAGGCGCAGGCACAGTTAGCGCTGTCACGCGTGCAGTATCCTGCGCAGCGCGATCAGGCGTTAGCCGATCAAGCCAAAGCGCAGGCCAATCTTTTAAATGCGCAGGCGGACTATCGTCGTCAGCGCGGCGTGGATCCGCGCGCGACGTCACAACGCAACATCGATACCGCAGCCGCGCAGCTGCGATCCGCTGAAGCACAACTGCAAAGCGCCAAAGCGCAGGTCGAAGTGGCTTCACAGGTGCAATTGCAGATTCGTCAGCAGGAAACCAACGTAGAAGCGCGTCAGCAGCAGGTTGAGCAGGCGCAGGCTCAGCTCAATACCGCCGAACTGAATCTCTCTTATACCCAAGTGCGCGCCCCCTACGATGGCTTTGTCACCAAGCGCAACGTGCAGGTCGGTACGCTGGTACAGGCTGGCACGGCACTGTTTTCACTGGTGTCGCCGGATATCTGGATCAATGCCAACTTCAAAGAGTCCCAACTGGCGCGGATGAATCCCGGCGACAAAGTGGATATCAGTATCGACGCCTGGCCAGATATGAAGCTGGAAGGGCACGTTGATAGCGTGCAGATGGGGTCCGGCTCGCGTTTCTCCACCTTCCCGGCTGAAAACGCCACCGGTAACTACGTGAAAATTGTGCAGCGCGTGCCGGTGAAAATCGTCATCGATAAAGGATTGGATCCGAATCATCCGCTGCCACTGGGCCTGTCGGTTGAGCCGAAGGTCACCGTAGAATGAGTGCGAGCGAAAGCTGGCGTCCGGCCAGCAATCCCTGGCTGGTCGCCATCACGGTGACGCTGGCGGTGTTTATGGAGATCCTCGACACCACCATCGTTAACGTGGCGCTACCGCACATTGCCGGCTCACTCTCTTCCAGTTACGACGAATCCACCTGGGTGCTGACTTCCTATCTGGTGGCTAACGGCATTGTGTTGCCCATTTCCGCCTTCTTTAGCCGCTTGTTTGGGCGTAAACAGTTCTTCCTGATCTGTATTGTCATGTTCACCATCTGCTCGTTCCTGTGCGGTATCGCCACTGAGCTATGGCAAATCATTCTGTTCCGCGTGTTGCAGGGCTTTTTCGGCGGCGGTTTGCAGCCGGTGCAGCAATCGGTGCTCCTCGATTACTTTAAAGCGGAAGATCGTGGCAAAGCTTTTGGTCTCTCCTCGATTGCGATTATCGTCGCGCCAGTGATCGGCCCAACACTCGGCGGCTGGATCACCGATAACTACAGCTGGCGCTGGGTGTTCTTCATTAACATCCCGGTCGGAATATTAACGGTGCTGGCTATCTATCAACTGCTGGAAGATCCACCGTGGGAGCGTAAATGGGCGAAGGGCAAGCTGAAGATCGATTACATCGGTATCAGCTTGATCACTCTTGGACTCGGCTGTTTGCAGGTGTTCCTTGACCGTGGTGAAGATGAAGACTGGTTCGCCTCGCACTTTATTCGCCTGTTTTGCATGCTGGCGGTGATCGGCATTGTCGGCGCCGTCTACTGGCTGCTGTATGCACGTAAACCAGTGGTAGATATCACGGTCATGAAAGATCGTAACTTCTGGGTGGCCGGTTTGCTGATGGCAGGCATGGCGATGATTCTGTACGGCAGTTCGGTAGTACTTCCACAACTGGCGCAGCAGGATCTGGGCTATACCGCGACCTGGTCGGGGCTGGTACTCTCGCCCGGTGCGATATTGATCGTCCTGACCATTCCGCTGGTGCTGAAGTTGATGCCGATTGTGCAAACACGCTACATCATTGCTTTCGGTTTTAGCTGTCTCGCCAGCGCCTTCTTCTATTCCACGACCTTGACGCCGAACGTTGATTTTACCACCCTGGTATTAATGCGCAGTGCGCAATCGATAGGGCTGGGTTTCCTGTTTGTACCGCTGACGACCATTGCTTTTATTACGGTGCCGCAACGGCTCAATGCGGATGCATCGGCATTGTTTACCATGTTCCGTAATGTGGCGGGATCGATCGGTATTTCACTGGCAACGGCGGGGATCACTGAGCGTATGCAGGCGCGGTCGGCGAGTATGGTGCATAACATGACGCCGCTCAACGAGCCGTTCAATCTCACTTTGCAGCATTGGGCGCAGTCGATTCGCGACTTTACGTCTGCGGTGGGCGATCCCCTGACGCTGGCGACCGGTCAGCTGTACAAAGAGATGATTGCACAGGCACGAATCCTGGCGTACATCGACGTATTTATGGGCCTGAGTATTGTGGCCTTGCTGTTGATTCCATTTTGTTGGTTGCTTTCGCCGATCAAGAGCGAAGGCAGTGCAGGAGCACACTAAGATGATCACCTCTCCGCGCTTGAGTTTGCTGGCGCTGTCTCTGCTTCTGGCGGGTTGCGCTGTGGGCCCTGATTATCAGCCACCCCATGCGCAGACGCCGGGCAGCTATCGCGATTTGCCGTCGCAGGAAGCCTCAAAACCGCAATCGGCGGCCACCAACCCGCTGTGGTGGAAAAGCTTTAATGATCCACAACTGGATAGCCTGATTGAACGCGCCATTGCCGGTAACTTATCCCTGCAGCAGTCGGTGTTGCGCATTGCTGGCGCGCGTGAGCAACTGGCGCAGGCGCGCGGCGGGCTTTTTCCGTCACTCAATGGCTCGGCTAAAGTCACACGTCAGCAGTTGGGCCTAAAAGGCATACTGAAATCCAACGGGGTTTACGATCAGGTGGACAGTGACGTCGCCAATCAACTGAACGGCCTCGATCATTCTGTCACCCTTTATCAAGGCAGCTTTGACGCCAGCTGGGAGCTTGATCTGTGGGGCAAAGTGCGCCGTCAGATGGAAGCCGCAGATGCGCAGCAGCAGGCTGCCATCGAACAACGCAATGATGCGCTGGTGTCACTCGAAGCAGAAGTGGCACGTGCCTATCTGCAATTGCGCGGCGCGCAAGCGGTACTCAATACTCTGCAGCAGCAAATCGATGTGGCGCAGCAAACCTGGGAACTGACGCAAAGCCAGCAGCGTAACGGCATGGCGCCGCTCACCGATGTGGAAAATGCGCGCGCACAACTTGCCTCGCTGAACGCGCAATTGCCGGGCTATCAGTCGCAGGAACGTCAGGCCATGAATGGTTTAGCGGTATTGCTGGGCAAAACGCCGGGCGCACTGGATAACGAGCTGATGAGCAGTAAAGCGTTACCGCCGTTGCCGAAAATGGTGGCGGTGGGGATTCCATCCACGTTGGCGCGACGACGTCCGGATATTCGCCAGGCGGAAGCCAATCTGCATGCGCAGACTGCCAACATTGGCGTGTCGGTGGCGGATCTGTTCCCCAGCCTGTCACTGACGGGTCAACTCGGGGTGCGCAACACCGATGCCAGCTATCTGGATGACTGGAGCAGCCATTTCTACAGTATCGGGCCCTCGCTCTCCATTCCGATTTTTCAGGGCGGGCGTTTGGTCTCCAGCGTGAAACTGGCACGCGCGCAGCAGGCCAATGCAGCGCTTGAATATCGTCAGACGGTGCTGACTGCCTTGCAGGATGTCGAGAATGCCCTGGTCAGTTATCGCGCCGATCAGCAGCAGGTGGCAGCTCTGGATGAAACCACTGGCGCATTGCAGAGAGCATTTGATCTCGCCAGTGATAGCTACAAGCAGGGGATTTCCAGCTTCCTGGATGTGTTGGACGCACAGCGTCAGTTAGCGCAGGCAGAAGCACAATCGACACAGGCACGAATGCAGAGTGCACTGGATTTAGTCGCGTTGTACAAAGCGCTGGGCGGCGGCTGGGAACCTTATCAAAACGTTAATCTGCCGGAATATTCTGTGTTTGGCCCTGCCACCACGGTGCCTTAGTCGTAAAAGGGGGCAGTCTGCGGGTTGCCCCAGCATCAGGCATCACAATTCGCCCATTTTGAAACGAAAGTTTTCATTTTGGACTAAATGCAAATTCCCCTCTGATCACTCTTCACCGATTTACACGCAGTAAAGCCCCTTTTTGTGATCTGCTCCGCATGTAAATGCGGGGTTTATGATCTGTAGCGCAAAATTTAAATTTCATAATTATTCCTGTTGGTTGAAATAAACTATTTTTAAATCTTCTCTTACTGTTAAGGAGTGGATTATGCCGCGGGAAAACTACCTTACCCCCAACAAAGCATCAGGGCCGAACAGCAGCACGCGCACTGAACCCTTTGTGAAGGTGATAGCAATGATTGCCACCTTAGGGGGGTTGCTGTTCGGCTATGACACCGGTGTGATTTCTGGCGCACTGTTATTTATGGGCAACGATCTCCATCTGACACCCTTTACCACGGGGTTGGTCACCAGCAGCCTGCTGTTTGGCGCGGCTTTTGGTGCCCTGGCATCAGGCCACTTTGCCGCCGCGGCCGGGCGGAGAAAAATCATTCTGGTGCTGGCGGTGATTTTCGCTATTGGCGCAATCGGCACCGCGTTAGCACCTGACGTTGAATGGATGATTTTCTTCCGCCTGGTATTGGGTGTGGCGGTGGGGGGCGCGTCAGCGACAGTCCCGGTGTACATCGCGGAGATGGCGCCCGCCAACAAACGTGGCCAGTTAGTGACCATGCAAGAACTGATGATCGTCTCCGGGCAGATGTTGGCTTACATCTCCAACGCCGGTTTTAACGCGGTATGGGGCGGTGATACCACCTGGCGTTGGATGCTGGCGGTAGCGACGGTGCCTGCCGTGCTGCTGTGGTTCGGCATGCTGTTTATGCCCGACTCACCGCGTTGGTATGCGATGAAAGGGCGGTTAGCAGAAGCGCGTCAGGTGCTGGAACGCACGCGAGCTAAACAAGATGTTGAGTGGGAACTCACGGAAATAGAAGAAACCTTAGCTGAAGAACAACATGAAACGCGCCCACGCCTGCGTGAACTTCGTCAACCCTGGCTGTTTAAATTATTTTTGATTGGCGTGGGTATTGCGGTCATACAGCAGTTAACCGGGGTGAATACCATCATGTATTACGCTCCGACCATGTTAAAAGCCGTGGGCATGAGCGATAGCGCAGCATTAATTGCCACCATCGCCAATGGCGTTATTTCAGTATTAATGACTTTCGTCGGTATCTGGCTGCTGGGGCGCATTGGGCGCCGTACCATGACGATGTTAGGACAGTTTGGCTGTACCGCCTGTCTGGTATTTATTGGTGCCGTCAGTTATTTCATGCCGGAGACGGTAAATGGTCAACCTGATGTTCTGCGCAGTTATATAGTGTTGCTGGGAATGCTGATGTTTTTGAGCTTCCAGCAAGGTGCACTCTCACCCGTGACCTGGTTGCTATTGTCTGAAATTTTCCCTACACGTCTGCGTGGGATATTTATGGGCGGCGCCGTGTTTGCAATGTGGATCGCTAATTTCCTTATCTCGCTGATGTTCCCAATCCTGTTGGCATCGGTGGGTTTATCGGGAGCGTTCTTTATTTTTGCGCTAATCGGAATAGGGGGAGCCATTTTTGTGGTTCGCTTTGTACCGGAAACACGAAATCGTTCACTGGAACAGATCGAGCATTATTTGCACGACTGGCTGTCAAATGAAGAACCGCAACCGCAGTTGACGCACGCTGTGAAGAAAAGCTCGTAACCTGAGGTGACGTTTTTATGAGGGTAAAAGCCGGTGCATGCACTGGCTTTTTATCGATAAGTGGGGATAAAAATGCGATTGTGGTCTCAACTGTCAGAATAGAATAATCACCTGTGAAAATAGATTTTCGGCCATAACATTAATCTTCATTAATCTGCTAACACACATCAGCCAGGCAAGGCATTAACCGCTAAATGCTTGTTTATCAGCCGGGAATAACCTCTGAAATCGGTACCAGTTCCAGTCGGTGGTACTAAAGTGCTGTTGTTAATTCACCGTTAATTAAAGCTTCTCGCTGGGGATATCGCTCAAATTGTGAATACGTTAATCAGTTAGGAATTATCCGTCCGCATAAATTAATTTATTTTTTTATTTGAATTGGGTAATCTTGCCACTACAGTTTATTTAAACCCCCCTTAAGCAAGGACCTTGTGATGAGTGACGCATTTAAAGTTCTGAACAACATTCGCACATTACGTGCGCAGGCTCGTGAACTGCCATTGACCGATCTGGAAGAGATTCTGGAGAAATTAACCGTGGTGGTGACTGAGCGCCGCGACGAAGTTCATGCAGAAGAAGCGCAGAATCGCGAGAAAGAAGAAAAGCTGTCTAAATACCGCGAAATGCTGCTGGCTGACGGTATTGACCCGAACGAATTGCTGGGTGCGCTGGAAACCGGTAAAAAACGCGCGAAGCGTGCACCGCGTCCGGCTAAATATTCTTACACCGATGAGAACGGTGAAGAGAAATCATGGACCGGCCAGGGCCGTACCCCAGCAGCGATTAAGAAAGCGCTGGACTCTGGTAAAAGCCTGGACAGCTTCCTGATCAAATAATCGACACAATCCTTGTAAGCGGGAGCCGAAGACCACGTTGTCTTCGGCTTTTTTATTTCTCTATTTGCAACAACGCGTTTAGCGCCTTCGCTCGCTGCCTGCAGGCGCAGAGGTGGCGTCCCGGTGCTGCTTTCTGGCATAATGCCCGCTGTTTTTTCCTCCACTGCGTAACAAAGGTCAATGCCGTGTTAGTTTCCAGCAATATTACTATGCAGTTCGGCAGTAAGCCGCTGTTTGAGAATATCTCCGTTAAGTTTGGCGGCGGTAATCGTTACGGTTTAATCGGTGCGAACGGCAGCGGTAAATCGACCTTCATGAAAATACTGGGCGGCGACCTGGTACCGACCAACGGTAATGTTTCACTCGACCCTAACGAGCGTATCGGTAAGTTACGTCAGGACCAGTTTGCCTTTGAGCAATTCAGCGTGCTGGATACGGTGATTATGGGTCACGCCGAATTATGGGCGGTGAAGGAAGAGCGCGACCGTATTTATGCTTTGCCAGAAATGAGCGAAGAGGAAGGCTATAAAGTTGCCGACCTGGAAGTTGAATACGGCGAAATGGATGGTTACAGCGCGGAATCTCGTGCCGGTGAATTATTGCTGGGCGTGGGCATTCCGGTGGAACAGCATTACGGTCCGATGAGCGAAATCGCACCAGGTTGGAAATTGCGTGTGCTGTTGGCGCAGGCATTATTCTCAAACCCGGATATTTTGCTACTCGATGAACCGACGAACAACCTGGATATTGATACCATTCGTTGGCTGGAGCAGGTGCTAAACGAACGTAACAGTACCATGATTATCATTTCGCATGACCGTCACTTCCTGAATATGGTGTGTACGCACATGGCGGATCTGGATTACGGCGAACTGCGCGTGTATCCAGGAAATTATGACGAATATATGACCGCGGCGACGCAAGCGCGTGAACGTTTAATTTCTGATAACGCGAAGAAGAAAGCGCAAATTGCAGACCTGCAATCATTCGTTAGCCGTTTTAGTGCCAACGCCTCTAAATCGCGTCAGGCGACTTCGCGTGCCAAGCAGATTGATAAAATTAAGCTGGATGAAGTGAAAGCTTCCAGTCGTCAGAACCCTTATATCCGTTTTGATCAGGATAAGAAGCTGTTCCGTAATGCGCTGGAAGTTGAGGCACTGACGAAAGGATTCGATAACGGACCGCTGTTCAGCAAGCTTAATCTGATGGTTGAAGTTGGCGAGAAAGTGGCCATTCTCGGTGCCAACGGTATCGGTAAAACCACGTTGCTGAAAACATTGGTCGGCGAATTAACGCCTGACAGCGGCACTGTGAAATGGTCCGAGAATGCGCTGATTGGTTATTATGCGCAGGATCACGCAGAAGATTTCGCCGATGACCTGAGTGTTTTCGACTGGATGAGTCAGTGGAAGCAGGAAGGTGACGACGAGCAAGCGGTGCGCAGTATTCTGGGCCGTCTGCTGTTTGGTCATGATGAAATCAAGAAGCCTGCTAAAGTGCTCTCTGGTGGTGAGAAAGGCCGCATGCTGTTTGGCAAGCTGATGATGCAGAAGCCGAACATCTTGATCATGGATGAACCGACCAACCATCTCGATATGGAATCGATTGAATCGCTTAACCTGGCACTTGAAGGTTACGAAGGCACGCTGATTTTCGTTTCGCATGACCGTGAGTTTGTCAGTTCACTGGCAACCCGCGTGATGGAGATGAAGGGTGATCGCATTATCGACTTTACCGGCAACTACGAAGATTATCTGCGTAGTCAGGGTATTGTTTAATTATAAATGATTGAATGACAGTAATAACGGCGCGGAGGATCGCGCCGTTATTATTTTCGGGAAATCATGGTTTCCCGCACACTTCGCAATGCCTGTCCTGCATCACCTTCATGCTACGAAATTCTGCACTCATCGCATCGTAGATCAACAGGCGTGCACGTGCTGGTTGCCCCAACGCGGTCAGCACTTTTATGGCCTCTAAAGCTTGCATCGCACCAATGACACCGACCAACGGCGCCAGCACGCCGGCTTCCACGCAGCTTAATGTCTGATCGCCAAACAAGCGGCTAATGCAGCGATAACAGGGTTCCCCCGGCTGCCAGGTAAACACGCTGAGCTGGCCTTCCATACGAATGGCCGCCCCTGAAATCAGCGGCACCTTGTGCTGGTAACACAAACGATTGATCTGCTCACGCGCATCAACGTTATCCGTGCAATCGAGCACCGCATCATGGCGCGCGATCAGGGCACTGAGTTGAGCATCATCCAGCTGTGCATCAATCGGTTCGAGCTGGCAATGCGGGTTAATCGCCGCCAGCCGTTGACGCGCAGATTCCACCTTGGGCTGGCCGAGGGTGGCATCGCTGTGAAGAATCTGGCGCTGCAGATTGCTTAAGCTGACGCTGTCGAAATCCAGCAAGGTAAGATGGCCCACACCGGCCGAAGCCAGATAGGGCGCAGCGGCACAGCCAAGCCCGCCGAGACCCACAATCAGTACCCGCGACGCTTTGAGCTTCTCCTGACCGTCAAAATCAAAATCCCGCAGCACGATCTGACGGTTGTAACGCAGCATCTCCTCATCGCTCAGTTCGACGCTCATTAGCCCTCCAGCAGGCTATTGAAAACTTCAACCTCAACCCATTCGCCAGGTTCCACATCCGCACGATCGCGATCCAGCACAATAAAACAGTCGGCAAGAGCGAAAGAGCTAAACACGTGCGAACCCTGGGCACCGGTGCTGCGCACTTCCAGCACGCCATCTTCACCACGATTGAGAATGCCGCGCTGGAAGTCGAGGCGTCCAGGCGATTTCTTCAAACGCTGAGTGGCACGAGCGCGTTGACGTAGCGGCATAATGCGCGTGGTCTGCCCGGTGAGGGTGGCCAGTAACGGCTGCACCAGCTGATAGAAGGTCACGGCGGCAGACACCGGATTGCCGGGCAGCCCGCAGAACCAGCTGTTGGCTAAGCGGCCAAAGGCGAACGGTTTGCCCGGCTTCATCGCCAGCTTCCAGAAGGTAATCACGCCTAACTCTTCCAGCATCGCTTTAGTGAAATCCGCTTCGCCGACGGAGACGCCACCGGTGCTGATCACGACATCCGCCTGACGATCGGCTTCGCTGAATGCCTTGCGCAGCGCCTCGGGATCGTCCGCAATCACGCCCAAATCGATCACTTCGCAGCCCAGTTTGTTAAGCATCAGCGATACGGTGAAGCGGTTCGTGTCGTAGATTTGACCGTCAGCCAAGGGCTGGCCCACCGCCTGCAATTCATCGCCGGTAGAGAAAATCGCCACGCGCAGTTTGCGCAGCACGCTCACTTCGGCAATCCCCAGTGAAGCCAGCAGCGGCAACTCGGCGGCTCCGAGGCGAACACCCGCCTCCAGCACCTGTTTGCCCGCCTGAATATCTTCGCCGATGCGACGAATGTTTTGGCCGTCGCGCACTTCAGCGGTGATGACGATACCGTCCGCACGCTGTTCGGTTTGCTCCTGCATCACCACGGCATCGCAGCCTGCTGGAATCGGCGCACCGGTCATAATACGAATCACGCTGCCAGCGGGCCAATCGCCGTTGAACGGCGCGCCGGCAAAAGCTTTGCCTGCGACCGGAAATTCGCGGTCCGGCACGATCTCGCTGAGACGTACGGCATAACCATCCATCGCGGAGTTATCAAACGGCGGCACATCCAGTGGAGACGTCACCGGTTTGGCGGTGATGCGACCTGCAGCCTCATACAGCGAGACGCTGAGGCAATCGCTAATGGGCGTGAGCTGTTGCAGCATTTTTTGCTGCGCGTCTTCGAGGGAGATTAATCCTGCGGTGAAAGGTTCCATGTCAGTCTCTGCGTGATGAATTTCAGTTGCTGCCTATTATGGTGACATTTGTCTGCCGAGTCACATGTGACTAAAAAAGCATAATCCACAATAAAAGGTTATGACCGGAGATACACTTTCTGCTTTACAAGCCGGGAGTGCCTTTCTATAGTCGAAAATTGCCTAAAAAAGATGAAAACCATTCTAAATCAGTGTTTTTGGTTCTGATTTCCTGACAGGGTACCGGTTATGGCTAAAGCAGTTATCGCAATTCACGGCGGTGCGGGCGCAATCACGCGTGCCGCTATGAGCGCCGAAAAAGAGCAGCAATATCGTCAGCAATTGCACGCAATCGTTACCGCAGGGCAGCAGATTCTGGCCACGGGCGGCAGCGCGCTGGATGCGGTGACCGAGGCGGTGCGGCTGCTGGAAGAGTGCCCACTGTTTAACGCAGGCAAAGGCGCGGTGTTTACCCATCAAGGCACTCACGAACTGGATGCCAGCATTATGGATGGCCGCACTCTGGATGTCGGTGCGGTGGCGGGCGTGAATCACATTCGTAACCCGATTCTGGCGGCGCGTAAAGTGATGGAAAACAGCCCGCACGTGCTGTTTATCGGTGCGGGAGCAGAAGCCTTTGCCGCAGAACAGGGGTTGGAACAGGTTGCGCCGGATTTCTTCTCCACGCCTGAACGCTGGGAACAGCTACAGCGTGCGCTGAGCAGCCAGCAGATGGTGCTCGATCATGACGGCGCTGCGCAAAGCCACAGCGACGATCCGCTCGACCCCGATCGCAAATTCGGTACCGTGGGTGCGGTGGCGCTCGATCTTCAGGGTAATCTGGCCGCTGCGACCTCAACCGGCGGTATGACCAACAAGCAGGTCGGCCGCGTGGGCGATTCGCCGCTCGTCGGCGCGGGCTGCTACGCTAATAATGAGACCGTGGCGGTTTCCTGCACCGGCACCGGTGAAGTGTTTATTCGTACTCTGGCAGCGTATGACGTTTCTGCACAGATGGAGTACGGCGGCCGTAGCCTGCAGCAAGCCACTGCCAACGTGATTCATGACAAAGTCCAGGAGCTGGAAGGCAGCGGTGGGCTGATTGCCGTCGACAGGCACGGCAATGTGGTGCTGCCCTTTAACAGTGAAGGGATGTATCGGGGATTCGCCTACGTCGGTGGCGAAGTCGAGGTAGCGATTTACCGCGATAGCTAAGGAGCAGGCATGACGCAGCAGCATCAGCAGTTTGCACCCGAGCAGGTTTTGGCGGTGCGTGACCTCAACGTACGGTTTGAGCATGAAGGGCGAATCACCGAAGCGGTGCGTAACCTGTCACTGGATTTGCATCGTGGGGAAACGCTGGCACTGGTGGGCGAATCCGGTTCGGGCAAATCGGTCACCTCGCTGGCGCTGATGCGCTTGATTCAGCAGGCGGGCGGCGATGTCAGTGGCGAGATCCAACTGCGTCGACGTAACGGCGAGGTGCTGGATGTGATGCGCGCTACCACCAGCCAGATGCGCAAAGTGCGCGGTGCCGATATGGCGATGATTTTCCAGGAGCCGATGACCTCGCTTAACCCGGTGTTTACCGTGGGCGAGCAGATCGCCGAATCCATCCGTTTACATCAGGGCAAAAGCCACCAACAAGCGCAGGCCGAAGCACGGCGCATGCTGGATCTGGTGCGCATACCTGAAGCCCACAATGTGTTATCGCGCTTTCCGCATCAACTCTCCGGCGGCATGCGTCAACGCGTGATGATTGCCATGGCGCTGTCATGCAAACCTGCTTTGTTGATTGCCGATGAGCCTACTACCGCGCTGGACGTGACCATCCAGGCGCAAATTCTGCAGCTGATCCGCGTGCTGCAAAAAGAGATGCAGATGGGGGTGATTTTTATCACTCACGATATGGGCGTGGTGGCGGAGATGGCCGATCGCGTACAGGTGATGTATCGCGGCGATGTGGTTGAGCGTGCGCCGGTGCAGAAGCTGTTTGATGCGCCGCAACAGCCTTACACCCGCGCCTTGCTGGCGGCCGTGCCGAAGTTGGGAGCGATGAGCGGCCAGCCGCTGCCCGCTAAATTCCCCTTACTGCACACCAATGGCCGTGAAGAGATTGCCAAACCGCAGGATACGGTGCGCAGCGATGAACCGCCGATTTTGCAGGTACGCGACCTGGTGACGCGCTTTGATATTCGTGGTGGGTTATTGAATCGCGTGAAACGCCGTGTGCATGCGGTGGAGAAGGTCAGCTTTGATCTGCATGCTGGCGAGACGCTGGCGCTGGTCGGCGAATCCGGCTGCGGAAAATCCACTACCGGTCGATCGCTGCTGCGCCTGGTCGCCAGCCAGGGCGGCACGATTACTTTTAATGGTCAGCGTATTGATGCGTTGCAGGGCAACGCGCTGGCTTCGCTGCGCCGCGATATTCAGTTCATTTTTCAGGACCCTTACGCCTCCCTCGATCCGCGCCTGACGGTGGGTTTCTCGATTATGGAACCGCTGCTGGTGCACAAAACCATGGATCGGCGCCAGGCGGAGAAGCGTGTAGCCTGGCTGCTGGAGCGCGTCGGTTTGCTGCCGGAGCATGCGCAACGCTATCCGCACGAGTTCTCAGGCGGCCAGCGCCAGCGCATCTGCATCGCTCGCGCATTGGCCCTGAACCCTAAAGTGGTGATTGCCGATGAGTCAGTCTCGGCGCTGGATGTCTCGATTCAGGCGCAAATTATCAATCTGATGCTCGACTTGCAGCGCGAGTTTGGCATCGCCTTCTTATTTATTTCTCACGATATGGCGGTGGTAGAACGCATCAGCCATCGCGTGGCGGTGATGTATCTCGGACAGATTGTGGAAATGGGGCCGCGCCAGGCGGTGTTTGAGCAGCCGCGCCATCCTTACACGAAAAAACTGATGGCCGCGGTGCCGGTCGCCGATCCGGCGCACCGTCATCGCGAGCGGGCGTTAATGGTGGATGAAATCCCCAGCCCGATCCGCCCCTTGGGTGATGAGCCAGAAGTGGCACCGTTACTGGAAGTGGCACCGGGGCATTTTGTTGCCCGCCACGCCATTAGCGGTGCCTGAGCAGCAAGCAACCGCTTCATCCACGGATGTCGCGCATGACAGGGATTACAGGAGAACGATAACAATGCACCACATTATGCGAAAAGGGGTTATCACTGCCGGGTTGTTGAGTTCAGCGCTGGCGATGCCAGCGTGGGCAGCGAAGGACGCGGTGATTGCTGTGGCGTCAACCTTTACCACTATGGATCCGTACGACGCCAATGACACATTGTCGCAGTCGGTGGCCAAGGCGTTCTATCAGGGACTGTTCGGCTTCGACAAAGACATGAAGCTGCAAAACGTGTTGGCGGAAAGCTATCAGGCGAGCAGCGATGGCTTAACTTACACTATCAAACTGCGCTCGGGCGTGAAGTTCCAGGATGGCACCGATTTCAACGCGGAAGCGGTCAAGGCCAACATCGACCGTGCTAGCAACCCGGATAATCATCTCAAGCGTTACAACCTGTTCAAGTATGTGGCCAGCACCGAAGCGGTGGATCCGACCACGGTGAAGATTACGCTGAAGCAGCCGTTCTCGGCCTTCATCAACAATCTGGCGCACCCGGCGGCAGTGATGATTTCGCCCACCGCCCTGAAGAAATACGGTAAGGACATTGGCTTCCATCCGGTGGGTACCGGTCCGTATGAGTTCGTTACCTGGAATCAGACCGACTTCGTCAAAGTGAAGAAGTGGGATGGCTACTGGAAGAAAGGCTATCCGAAGCTGGACAGCATCACTTTCCGCCCGGTAGTAGACAACAACACCCGTGCGGCGATGTTGCAGACCGGCGAAGCGACCTTTGCATTCCCGGTACCGTTTGAGCAGGCTAAATTGCTGCAGGGCAACAGCAAACTCGACGTCGTCACCACGCCATCGATTATGCAGCGTTACATCAGCCTCAACGTGACGCAGAAGCCGTTTGATAATCCAAAAGTGCGTGAAGCGCTGGAATACGCCATTAACCGTGAGGCGCTGGTTAAAGTGGCGTTTGCTGGTTATGCCACGCCAGCCACCGGCATCGTGCCGCCGGCGATTGATTTTGCGCAGAAATATCCAGCGATTAAATATGACCCGGCCAAAGCACGTGAGCTGTTGAAAGAAGCAGGCTTCCCGAACGGTTTCGAAACCACCTTGTGGTCATCTCACAACCACAGCACCGCGCAAAAAGTGTTGCAGTTCACTCAGCAGCAGCTGGCGCAGGTCGGCGTGAAGGTGAAAGTCACCGCGATGGATGCCGGTCAGCGTGCCGCAGAAGTCGAGAGCAAAGGGCAGAATGAGAGCGGTGTGCGCATGTTCTACACTGGCTGGTCGGCTTCGACCGGTGAAGCAGATTGGGCACTGACGCCGCTGTTTGCCACCACCTCCTGGCCGCCAGCCATCTTTAACACGGCGTTCTACAGCAATCCGCAAGTGGATAAAGATCTGAGCGATGCACTGAAAACCACCGATCGTGAGCAGAAAGCCAAACTGTACAAAGACGCTCAGGATCGTATCTGGAACGACCATCCGTGGATTCCGCTGGTGGTTGAGCAGTTGCTCTCCGCGAACAATAAAAACCTCACCGGTTTTTATGTCATGCCCGACACCTCATTCAATTTTGATGAGGCGGATCTGAAGTAACAGGCGCGGCCAGCCTTGCGAGGCTGGCCGCTGCTGCGCAGGATTTTGCATGCTCAACTATTTTCTCAAACGACTACTGGGGTTGATCCCCACGCTGCTGATTGTCGCGGTGCTGGTGTTCTTGTTTGTCCACCTGCTGCCGGGCGATCCGGCGCGCCTGATTGCGGGTCCGGAAGCGGATGCCTCGGTGGTGGCGCTGGTGCGTCAGGAACTCGGTCTCGATCAGCCGCTGATCCAGCAATTCTGGCACTTTATTCTTAATGCGTTGCAGGGGGATTTTGGCCAGTCGATGGTGTCGAAACGCCCGGTCTCGGAAGAGATAGCCGCGCGCTTCTTCCCGACGCTGTGGCTGACCCTCACCAGCATGGTGTGGGCGGTGATTTTCGGTATGACCATCGGCATTACCTCCGCCGTCTGGCGCAACCGCTGGCCCGATCGCATCGGTATGACGCTGGCCGTGTCTGGCATCTCTTTTCCCGCTTTCGCCTTAGGCATGCTGCTGATGCAGGTGTTCTCTGTTGAGCTGGGTTGGCTGCCAACGGTCGGTGCCGACAGCTGGAAACACTATATTCTGCCGTCGATAACCCTGGGTGCAGCTGTGGCGGCGGTGATGGCACGCTTTACCCGCGCATCGTTTGTCGAGGTGATGCAGGAAGATTACATGCGCACCGCGCGCGCCAAAGGGGTACGTGAGTCGCTGGTGGTGGTGAAACACGGTCTGCGCAATGCGATGATTCCGGTGGTGACCATGATGGGTCTGCAGTTTGGTTTCCTGCTGGGCGGCTCGATTGTGGTGGAAGTGGTGTTCAACTGGCCAGGTTTAGGCCGTCTGTTGGTGGATTCGGTGGAGATGCGTGATTACCCGGTGATTCAGGCCGAGGTGCTGCTGTTCTCGCTGGAGTTTATTTTGATCAATTTGATTGTCGATATGTTGTATGCGGCGATCAACCCGGCCATCCGTTACAGGTAAGGAGTCGCACTTGAAGAACTGGCGACGCGCAGCGGCATTGAAAACCATGCCGATGATGACGGAAACCCGGGTACGTACGCCGTGGCGTGAATTCTGGCGCCGCTTTCGCCATCAACATGTGGCGATGATGGCGGGCTTATTTGTGCTGCTGTTAATTGTGGTGGCGTTTATCGCTCCGTTTATTGCCCCGTTTGATGCGGAAAACTATTTTGATTACGACCGGCTAAATGATGGGCCGTCGATGATGCACTGGTTTGGCGTGGATTCGCTAGGGCGTGACATTTTTAGTCGCGTGCTGGTCGGCACACGCATCTCACTGATTGCGGGTTTCTTCTCGGTGGCGATCGGTGCGCTGATTGGTACGCTGCTGGGGTTGCTGGCCGGTTATTACGAAGGCTGGTGGGATCGGATTACCATGCGTATCTGTGACGTGCTGTTTGCTTTCCCCGGTATTCTGCTGGCGATTGCGGTGGTGGCGATCATGGGCAGCGGTATGAGCAACGTGATTGTGGCGGTGGCGATTTTCAGTATCCCAGCATTTGCTCGCCTGGTACGTGGCAACACGCTGGTGCTGAAACACCAAACCTTTATTGAATCAGCCCGCAGCATCGGCGCGTCCGACTGGACGATTATTATGCGTCACATTCTGCCCGGTACGGTGTCGTCGATTGTGGTCTATTTCACCATGCGCATCGGGACATCGATCATCACGGCAGCGAGTTTATCTTTCCTGGGTTTGGGCGCTCAGCCACCCACGCCGGAATGGGGCGCGATGCTCAATGAAGCGCGTGCCGATATGGTGATTGCGCCGCATGTGGCGATCTTCCCGAGTCTGGCTATTTTCCTGACGGTGCTGGCGTTCAATCTGTTGGGTGATGGACTGCGGGATGCGTTGGATCCGAAGTTAAAGACCTGAAATATCAAATCGGTGCGCGTAAGTGCGCACCCTACGGAATCCCACTCGTACAAAGTGGGATTACTATTTATGCTCAAGCTATATGACTGCGTTTGAAACGGTAAGGTCGCCATTGATGGCGACCTGGTTTTTCCGTTAACTCAGAAAGTTTCCCAATTATCGTTGCTCTGCACACCGGTAGCCGGAAGGGCGCGTGGTGTGGTTGCGACAGGGGCTTTCACCGTGTTTGTCACCGGTGCCATCACTGCACGCGTCCCGGTTTTAAAGCGCGCCACCGCCGAAGACAGGCTGCTGGCCTGCTGCTCCAGCGAAGCCGAGGCGTTAGCGGATTCCTGCACCAGTGTGGCGTTCTGCTGCGTTACGCGATCCATCTCGTTCACTGCCACACCAATCTGATCGATGCCGCGACTCTGCTCGTCAGAGGCCGACGCAATTTCGCCCATGATATCGGTCACGCGCGTTACCGCGCTGACGATCTCCTGCATGGTATCGCCGGCGCTGCTCACCTGTTGTGAACCTAAATTAACGCGCTGCACGGAGCCCTCAATCAGTAGCTTAATCTCTTTCGCTGCCTGTGCACTGCGCTGCGCCAGGCTACGGACTTCACCCGCGACCACAGCAAAGCCACGACCTTGTTCACCGGCGCGAGCGGCCTCAACGGCAGCATTCAGCGCCAGAATATTGGTCTGGAAAGCAATGCCATCGATCACGCTGGTGATGTCGGCGATTTTCTTCGAACTGTCGGCGATGTCGCGCATGGTTTTCACCACGCCGTCCACCACATTCCCACCTTTGTCAGCGGTTTCCGATGCGGTTTTCGCCAGCTGGGTCGCCTGACGTGCGTTATCGGCATTCTGTTTAACGGTGGCGGTCAGCTCTTCCATGCTGGCAGCGGTCTCTTCCAGCGAGGCGGCCTGTTGTTCCGTGCGGGAGGAGAGATCGTTGTTACCGTTGGCGATCGCGCTGGCACTGCCGAAAATGGCATCGGCACTGTCGCGCACATTGTTGATCGTGCCCAGCAGTGCTTGCTGCATATGATTGAGGCTCGCGGCAATGGCGGCCATTTCACTGTGTCCTTCAATCTTCAAACTGGCGGAGAGGTCGCCATCGGCAAAGCGCTCCATCTGCTGCTGAACTTGCTTCATCGGCGCCAACAGGATGCGGCGAACCAGCAGCCAAACCACCAGCAGCAACAGCACCACAATCACTGCCATCACAGCAACCATCACCAGCATATGCTGATAAGTGCTATCGTTATCTGCAGCGCGTGTATTGATTAACTGAACGTTGTCACCGCGCCACTGCTTGTAAGCCGCTTCCAAATCATCCTGCGCTTGCTGTGCATCCAGCTCGCCATAAGCGGCGTAGTTGTTGGCTTTCAGAAAGGTCGCGGATTGATTCAGCAGTTGGTAATAGTTCGCGAATTTGCTTTCGATAAGCTCGGCGGCTGCCGCACTTTGCCCCGCAATCCGTGGGACACTTTTGTAGCGGTCAAAGTGCTGTTTCGCTTCATCAAGCGAGGCGCCCGCGGAAACCAGCAGCTTGCTGATGGCAGCGCGTGAAGCATCATCGGTCTGATTCTTCAGAATGCGAATCGCCACGCGGTTGATGATAACGCGCGTTTTCACCAGCGTTTGCCAGCTATCGGAGAACTCACGTTGTTGATGTGATAGCTGGTTACTGGCGGTGAAATTATGCTGGCCAGCGATCAGGGAAGATAAAAACAGCGAGCCGGAGATGGCCTGCATAGCGGTGAATACCAACAGCATCAATATGATGGCAGTCACAATTTTCATTTTCGTCAACATGATTTTCTCAGAGCAAAGTAGGCTAGTAGTGAAGTTATCGGTGTAAAAGCGCATTGCTTAAGAGCCGCAAAAAAATAATTGCAGTAAGTGATAATGTCGTGCAGGAGAAATGCAGTGAAACCCTTTGATTACGAACAAGACTTTAAGAATATCGATTTCCGACAGCGGCCAGACCTTTATCAGGTTGGGCGCGGTGAGCAGGGGGTATTAATGGTGGAGCCTTACAAGAGCGAAATTCTGCCGTTCTGGCGCTTCCGTACCGTGGAACTGGCTCAGGAATCTTCCGTTCAGATTATGCAATTGTTTGAGGACTATCGTGCACAGGACGACTTTGTCGGCATGGATATGGCGCGAAAATTTATTCAGATGGGCTATACCCGCGCGCGTCGCTACAGTAATCACAAAGGCGGACGCAAATATGATGCAGACGGTAACGAGCTACCTCGTACCACAGAAAAAGAAAAGGCCGCTGCGGCGGCCATCTTCAAATCATGCTGGGATCGGCTGAGATCGGACACCGATTATCTGGCGCGCAAACGTGCGCACCAGCAGCTGCACGGTTAAACGCGCGTACCCCATAAATCGTACTCATCGGCGTGTTCAACTTTGACACGCACCACATCACCGACTTTCACCTGACGATCGCCATTCAGATACACCGCACCGTCGATCTCAGGTGCATCGGCCATGCTGCGACCCACCGCGCCTTCTTCATCCACTTCATCGATGATCACCAACACTTCACGGCCGATTTTCTCCTGCAAACGTTCGCTGGAGATTTTCTGCTGCAATTGCATGAAGCGATCGAAACGCTCCTGCTTCACCTCTTCCGGCACCTGGTCCGGCAGTTGGTTGGCCGTCGCGCCTTCAACCGGGCTGTACTGGAAGCAGCCAACGCGATCCAGACGCGCTTCTTTCAGGAAGTCGAGCAGCATCTGGAAATCTTCTTCGGTTTCGCCGGGGAAGCCGACGATAAAGGTCGAACGCAGCGTCAGTTCCGGGCAAATTTCACGCCAGCGTTTGATGCGCTCCAGCGTACGTTCAACCGCACCAGGACGCTTCATCAGCTTCAGGATGCGCGGGCTGGCGTGCTGTAATGGGATGTCGAGGTACGGCAGGATTTTGCCTTCGGCCATCAGCGGAATCACGTCATCCACATGCGGATACGGGTAGACATAGTGCAGACGCACCCACACGCCGAGTTTCGCCAGCTGTTCGCACAGGCTGACCATGCTGGTTTTCACCGGGGATCCGTTCCAGAAACCGGTGCGGTGCTTCACATCCACGCCGTAAGCCGAGGTGTCTTGCGAGATCACCAGCAGCTCTTTCACGCCGGCTTCCACCAGACGTTTGGCTTCATCCAGCACCGAACCAATCGGACGGCTGTCGAGATCGCCACGCATGGACGGGATAATGCAGAAGGTGCAGCGATGGTTACAGCCTTCAGAAATTTTCAGGTAAGCGTAGTGGCGTGGCGTCAGCTTAACGCCTTGCTCGGGCACCAGGCTCAGGAACGGGTTGTGTTCCGGCTTTGGCACATAGGTGTGAACGTGCGACAGCACTTGCTCGTAGCTGTGCGGGCCGGTGATTTCCAGTACCTTAGGATGTACTTCGCGGATCTGATCCACTTTGGCACCCAGGCAACCGGTGACGATCACTTTGCCATTCTCGTTCAGCGCTTCACCGATCGCTTCCAGTGATTCCTGTACGGCGCTATCAATAAATCCACAGGTGTTAACGATGACGATCTCCGCATCATCGTAGCGTGGCACCACATCGTAGCCTTCAGTACGCAGTTCCGTCAGGATGCGTTCTGAGTCGACGAGGTTTTTTGGGCAGCCGAGTGAGACGAAGCCTACGCGCGGCGGATTTTTGACATGGCTCATAAGGATAATAATTCATCATAATTAGTGTGGATAGGCGGGGGATTGTACAGAGGTTGCGAGGGAAAATGTATAGGTGATGTAAGAATCTCCTTAACCGCGTAATGGGCGTTTCCCGCTATGCTTAATGGAGCCGTTATCCGTTCAAATCGTCGCCGATAAGGCTGACGACTGTGAACCGTTAACGGTGATCCGAGTTGTGTAATCCAGCCTGTTTTGCTTAAATGTTCGGTTGGTGATTGTAAGTTATTCACCGCACTGAAGAATTTGAACGCGTGCTGACGGTGCAGATCGTACCGCCAGCGCAGATGCGGATAAAGTGAGAGCAGACAAATGCAAGAGATCGTTAAAGGTTTTCTGAATTTCCAACAGAATGTGTTCCCTGAAAGGAAGGATCTTTTCAAAAGTCTGGCGTCAAACCAGAATCCCAAAGCCCTGTTTATCTCCTGCTCAGACAGCCGTCTGGTGCCTGAATTAGTCACCCAATCCGAGCCAGGCCAGCTGTTCGTGATCCGTAACGCCGGTAATATTGTGCCGCCGTTTGGTCCCGAACCGGGTGGTGTCTCCGCGACGATTGAATACGCGGTCGTTGCGCTGGGTGTGACTGAGATCATCATTTGCGGTCACTCCAACTGTGGTGCCATGAACGCCATCGCGTCTAATGCGGATTTAGAAAGCATGCCCGCGGTTGATCACTGGTTGCACTACGCCAATGCAGCTAAAGCTGTGGTGGAAGAGCGCAATTATGAAGCGGTGGAAACCCGTCTCAATGAAATGGTCAAAGAGAACGTGATTGCTCAGCTGAACAATATCAAAACACACCCTTCGGTAGCGGTGGCGCTGCGTAAAGGCAAAGTGCGTCTGCATGGGTGGGTTTATGATATTGAGAGCGGCGGCATTATTGCCCTGACCAAAGGCGGCGAAAGGTTCATTTCGTTGTCTGAGAATCCTGAGACCTGCTTCGAGTGATTCCCTAACCACCTGCAATGCAGGTGGTTTCTTCTCCCATTCTGTGAAAATTTCCCGCCAAAGCGCAGCGTGCGCTCTACACTTGAGAAGCGATTTACCTCTTATAAGGGCTTTCTCATGCGATTTCGTCTTTATATTCCTGCTTTAACGCTGGCTATGCTGGCGGTAGGTTGTACCTCTCATGTTGCGGATAAACAGCAGTTTTCCGGCTTTCTCGGCGATTACAGCCAGTTAAAATCTGAACAGTCACCCAGCGGTAAACCGACATTGCGCTGGATCTCGCCGGATTATCACAGCGTGGATTACACCAACGTGGTGTTCGAACCCGTGGTTTACTATCCCGCCGCGCGACCGACTGAACGCATCAGCCAGCAAACATTGGATCAAATCCGTCAGTACACCGATAGTCAGTTAAAACGCGCGGTCGCAGAACGTAAACCGGTGGTGGGCAAGCCTGGTGCACATACGCTCAGGGTGAAAAGCGCCATCACCGCCGTGACGGCAGAAAACGAAGGGATGCAGTTCTACGAAGTGGTGCCGATTGCGGCAGTTGTAGCGAGCACCATGGCGGCCACTGGCCACCGTACGCAAAACAGTGCGCTGTTCCTCGAGGTGGAAGCGGTCGATGCGCAGACCGGTAAGCCAATGATCAAAGTTGTGCGCAAAGCCTTTGGTAAATCCCTGCCGAACAACAGTACGCCAATTACGCTCAACGATCTTCGTCCGGGCATAGACGAAATGATTCGTGATGTCGTGGCCTTCTCCGCGCCTTAATCTCGTTGCCCGGCATGATGTCGGGCTTAATGTTTTGTAAATCCTGCACATCCTTTCTTACGGGCTGACTACCCTTAACGGCAGACCGTGATAAAGGAGAATCCCATGCGTTTACTGCCTGTCGCGCTGTTGCTTGGCGCATTGAGTTATGCCCATTCGACCCTGGCTGCTGATGTTCAGGTTCAGGTACTACAGGACAAACTTGATCATCCGTGGTCAGTGGCTTTTCTGCCTGACAATCAAACGTTGTTAATAACCGAACGCTCCGGGCAACTCCGCAGTTGGCAGCCGGGAAAAGGCTTGTCGCAACCCATTAGCGGCGTACCCAAAGTGTGGGCAAATCGTCAGGGCGGCTTGCTGGATGTGGTGCTGGCACCGGATTTCGCCCAAAGCCGCCGCGTGTGGCTCAGTTACACCACGGCAGATGCCGAGGGGCGAGCGGGTGGGGTGGTCGGCTACGGGCGACTCAGCGACGATAATCGCCAGTTGAGCGACTTCAAAGTGGTGCTGGAGCAGACACCCAAGCTCTCTAGCGGCGCCAACATGGGAACTCGCCTCGCATTTGATGGTCAGGGCTATCTCTACATTGCCTTTGGCGACAACTTTTCCAGCCTCAGCGCCCAACAGCTCGACAAGCTTTCAGGAAAAATCGTGCGCCTGACCCAGAACGGTGAAATCCCGGCAGACAATCCTTTTATCCAGCGCAAAGACGCGCGGGCAGAAATCTGGTCGTACGGCATGCGCAATCCACAGGGATTAGCTTTCAATCCGTGGACGCAGCAAATGTGGGAGAGTGAACACGGCCCACGCGGCGGCGATGAAGTGAATATCCCGCAGAAAGGCAAAAACTACGGCTGGCCATTGGCCACCTACGGCATTGATTACAGCGGGCAGAAAGTGCCGGAAGCGCAGGGCACGCACGTGGCGGGCACGGAACAACCGCAGTTCTGGTGGAAAGTGTCACCAGCCATCAGCGGGATGGCGTTTTACAACAGCGCACGTTTCCCGCAGTGGAAAAACTCGCTGTTTATCGGCGCATTAAAGGAAAAAAGCCTGATTCGCCTGCGGGTGAACGGCGAGAAAGTGGTCGAAGAGCAGCGACTGCTGGAGGATCGCGGTGAACGTATTCGCGATGTGCGTCAGGGGCCGGATGGTTATCTCTATGTGCTCACCGACGAAGCCAACGGTAAGCTGCTAAAAGTCGGGCTGGCGGAACCCGCCAGCGCCTCGCGTGGTTAACTTAACGCACCCAGCTGCATACTTCCCAACCCCGCTGCTGCGCTTCCTGCTGCAGCAGCGCATCCGGGTTAATGACCCAGGCGTGATCAGCATGGTTGAGCAAGGGTAAATCGTTCATGGAGTCGCTGTAAGCCCAGGTTTTTTCAAAGCGCTTATCCTGTTGCAAAGCCTTCCAGTCACTCAGACGAGTGACTTTCCCCTCGCGATAGGTGGCGGTGCCATAAATCTGGCCGCTGTAGCGCTCGTCAACCACTTCTACGCCAATCGCCAACGCGCCGTGTACACCCAGACGTTGCGCAATCGGCACCGCCAGATGATCGCCACTGGCGGTAATGATCATCACGGTGTCGCCGCGTTGCTGATGCCAGTTTATGCGTTCCCGTGCGGCGGGGAAGACGCGTGGCAGAATATCGCGATGGATGAAACGCCGTACCCAACCCTCAACCGTCAGGGTCGCCATACCGGCGAGCGGGGAAAGCGTGGTGTTCATATACTCTTCAATCGACAGGGTGCCGGCATGGTATTTCTCCATTAAGGCTTGTTCCTGAGAGATGAGTGCTTCGGGGGCAAATCCCTGTGAGACCAGCCAGCGCAGCCACAGGCTGGTACTGTCTTCACAAATCAGGGTTTCGTCCAGATCGAAAACGGCTAAGTCCATCGTGGTTCTCCTCGGGCTGATTGGCATCAGGTTAGCGGAATTTTGTGACTGGCTTAACCGTTCTGCGAAAAATCGGAATTTCTCTCACTTTTTCCACTACGGCGTAACAGTAAAAGTGGCAGCGGGTCGGGGTTGATGCCAGGGTTACTCTAATAAACTCTATAAAACTTTACGGTTGGACGGTTTTGTTCGCAGGTGGTAAGCGTGTAGCTTTTATTAAGACATGTCTTACCTGCTAGAAAACCATGATTTAACAAGGACAATCTGGTCACGCTCATGAGAAAAAACTCCGTCATTTCTGCCTTGCGGCCGCTGGCTGCCACTTCATTATTAGTGCTTTTCCTTCCCATCACCACTCAGGCTGAACAGGCGCCTGCTGCACCGCAAATTGAGGCCAAAGCCTGGATTTTAATGGACTACAACAGCGGCAAGATATTGGCTGAGTCCAATGCCGACCAGCGGTTGGACCCCGCCAGCCTGACCAAAATGATGACCAGCTACGTGGTCGGCCAGGCGCTAAAAGCCGGCAAGATCCACAACGATGACCTGGTCACTATCGGCCAGGATGCATGGGCAACCGGCAACCCGAAGCTGCGCGGTTCTTCACTGATGTTCCTGAAACCGGGTGACCGTATTCCGGTCTCTGAACTCAACAAGGGCGTGGTGATTCAGTCAGGCAATGATGCCTGTATCGCGCTGGCCGATTATGTCGCCGGTAGCCAGGACTCGTTTATCGGTCTGATGAACAACTACGTTAAGGCGTTTGGATTACAGAATACCCACTTTATGACCGTGCACGGGCTGGATGCCGATGGGCAATACAGTACCGCGCGCGATATGGCGATTATCGGCCAGCGTTTGATCAGCGATGTACCTGAAGAGTATGCGTTAAACAGTGAGAAAGAGTTCACCTTTAATCACATCAAGCAGATGAACCGTAACCGCCTGTTGTGGAGCAGTAACCTGAAGGTGGATGGGATTAAAACCGGACACACTTCGGGCGCGGGTAATAACCTGGTCGCGTCCGCCGTGGACGGAGACATGCGTTTGATCTCAGTGGTACTGGGTACGCAAACCGATGCGATCCGCTTCCGTGAAAGTGAGAAGCTCCTCACGTGGGGTTTCCGTTTCTACGAGACAGTGACACCGATTAAAAGCGATAAGCCTTTTGCCCAGCAGCGCGTGTGGTTCGGTGAGCAGAGTCAGGTCAATCTCGGTGTCGCGAAAGACGCAGCGATCACCGTGCCGAAAGGGCAGATGAAAAACCTCAAGGCGAGTTTCACCCTGAACTCACCGCAGCTGGAAGCGCCACTGGAGAAGAATCAGGTGGTGGGGACTATTGATTTCCAGCTGGATGGCAAAACCGTGGATCAGCGTCCGCTGGTGGTGATGGAAGCGGTGCCGGAGGGCGGATTTATTGGCCGTATCTGGGATTTCATTATGATGAAATTTAACGGCTGGTTTGGGAAGTGGTTTAGCTAATCAGCATAAGGGCGACCCGATCGGGCCGCCCTTAGCATTATCCGCGCACCCAGCCTTTCTTAATCGGCGTAGCGAACAGCGTGCGATACACCTGATGGGTGAAAGCCAGCATGCGGTCGCCATACAGCTGCCACGCCATATGCGAAGCCAGACACGCCAGCAAGCCCACCAAAAATCCGCCCAGCATATCCATTGGCCAATGCACGCCCAGATAGACGCGCGACCAGGCAATGGTGCTGCCGACCGCCAGTAAAATCACCCCTGACCACAGTCGGTGCCAGAAGATAAACGCCAGCGCAAAGGTGAAAATAGTGGTGCCATGATCGCTGGGGTAAGAGTCATCGGCGGCGTGTGCCAGGAATTGATGTCCGAAGCCAATGGCAAACGGGCGCGGATGTGGCAGCAGTTGGCCGACACACCATGAAATGCTTAATGCATAAATCAGCGCCATGCCGGTTTTCAGTACCAGCGCGCGTTGAGATTGCACCTGATCGCGCGGCCCCCAAAACCATAAGGCCACAATCAGCAGCGGGACAATGGCAATCACATCTTTGGCGATAAAGGTCGCCAGATTAATCAACCATGGCGGTGAATCCGTCGTGGCGTTGATCCATAGAAACAGGCTATGGTTGAGCGCTTCCATCACGTTTGCTTTTCCTCATCTTGTCTACCCAAAAAGAAACACCAGCAAAAATCAGCACCTGGCTCAGCCACACCCACCAGCCAGCCCACAAGTTGTGAGAGAAAAAGTGGGCACCGCGCATCACCTGTCCGTATCCCATCAGTAAGCCCACCGCGATACCGAACAACAGCGCCAGCACGGCGCGGCGCGGACGCTCGGGCCACCACAGGAAGAACAGCGCCATCAGGGCAAAGCCGCTGGAAGCGTGACCGCCAGGGAAACATTGCCCCGGACCGCTATTGACCGGAGTGGGATCCAGCAGCACAAAACTGGCTGCCTTACCGCCAAACATCGCCAAATCCCACGGACAGGAGTGCGCGCTGTGCGCCTTCAGGATGCCCACCACTAGCGGCCCCATACCAAATAGCAGGGCCACCAACACGCGGCGGCCATCACGCTTCTGCACACCTCGTAACAACATCAATACCGCTCCAGCGATGATCACATCCTTGAACAAGCGATGATTGATCAGATCCAGCCAGCGGTTGTGTTGCCATGGAAACGTCTGCGTCTGTGGGTCAAACCACTGCTGGCTGATCGCGATATCCAGGCTTTCGTGGCGCGACCACCACATAAACACCAGTGCTGAAATTGCCAGTAAAATAAAGTTGATAGCGTAAAAGCGACCAGACAAACAATAAATAGTCGGGCTCTTAATCTTATCGTGGGTTGTTGGAGTGTTTAACTTTGATGAAAGTTGCATGAATATTGGAAAATAGCGAAACCAGAGTGGCAGGGTCGCAATTTACGCTTAGTAGAACCTTAAGCAACAGGAATTGCAGGCATAAAAAAACCCGCAAGTCAGTGACCGGCGGGCTCCACAATTTGGGGATTTCAAAGAAAAGCAGTGGCACTTATTCAGACTGCGCCCCAAATAGAAAGTTCTGAACGCAGTAAAAATATTTTTAAAAAGGCAAAAGCGGCCAAATTATCACAATAAGCGTGCCGGCGAGCGTCAGCAAAACGTTAGCAATCGCATAAGTTCCTGCATAGCCGAGTGCCGGAATGCTACTGCGTGCGGTATCGCTGATAATCTCCATGGCCGGGGCACAGGTGCGAGCGCCCATGATGGCACCAAACAGCAGCGCGCGGTTCATACGCAGCACGTAGGCACCAAACAGATAGCAAATCACCACCGGGATCAGACTCACCAGCAGACCGCTGAGCAACATCAAGGCGCCCGCGCTGCCAAGGCCATGTTGCAGGCCACTACCGGCGCTCAGGCCGACACCTGCCATAAACACCATCAAACCGAACTCTTTCACCATGGTCAGCGCCCCTTGCGGAATGTAGCCAAAGGTCGGATGGTTGGCGCGCAGGAAGCCGAGCATGATACCCGCGAACAGCAAACCGGCGGCGTTACCGATGCCAAAGCTGAAGTTGCTGAACTGGAAGGTGATCATGCCGATCATCAACCCGATGATAAAGAAGGCGCAGAAGGCCAGCAGATCGGTCATCTGACTGTGAATCGCAATAAAGCCGATGCGATCCGCCAGGCTTTTCACACGGCGCGCTTCACCGCTCACCTGCAATACATCGCCTTTGTTCAGCATGATGCTGTCATCAATCGGCATCTCAATCTGACTACGAATCACTCGGTTAAGGAAACAACCATGATCGGTGAGTTTCAGATGGCTCAGGCGTTTATTCACCGCATTGTGGTTCTTCACTACAATCTCTTCGGTGACGATGCGCATGTCGAGCAAATCGCGGTCGAACACCTCTTTGCCGTTACGGAAGCTGGCATCGAGGCGTGCGTGTGCGTCGGGATAGCCCACCAGCGAGATCTCATCGCCGAGTTGTAGCATCGCATCCCCATCCGGGCTGGCGAGAATACCGTTACGGCGCAGGCGTTCAATGTAGCAGCCGGTCTGGCGATGAATGCCCAGCTCGCGCAGATTTTTACCGCCGCTCCATTCCACCAGTTCCGGGCCAACGCGATAGGCGCGGATCACAGGCAGGAATACTTTGCGCTGGCTGTCAGCATCCAGACCACGTTCCCGTGCAATCTGCTGCGCGCAGGTGGGTAAGTCCTGATGTTGCAGACGAGGCAGATAGCGCGCGCCAAAGATCAGGCTGACCAGACCAATCAAATAGGTGAGGGCGTAACCGAGGCTGAGGTTATCCTGCATCATGCTGAGCTGATGGTTGTCACTGATGCTTTGTCGCAGCGTGTCACCCGCGCCCACCAGCACCGGCGTGGAGGTCATGGAACCGGCCAGCATGCCTGCCGTGAGACCAATATCCCAGCCGAACACTTTGCCGAGTCCCAACGCAACGAGCAGGGCGCTGACCACCATAACAATGGCAAGAAGGAAGTAGTTTTTACCGTCGCGGAAAAAGATCGAGAAAAAGTTAGGTCCGGCTTCAACACCGACACAAAAAATAAACAACATAAAGCCGAGACTGAGTGCGTCGGTATTTATCGCAAAGTGCTGCTGACCTAAAATCAATGAAACAACGAGGACACCAATGGAATTTCCTAGCTGTACCGAGCCGAGACGTAATTTGCCTAAGCACAGCCCCAGGGCTAAGACGACAAATAATAACAGAACGTCATTTCCGCTTAACAATTCTGCGACGTTAATGTTCACGGTTTAACTTCTTCTTTACCTGTAACAAGTTGATGAAAGGGCCTTTTTTCGCTATCTTGTGGCAGCTGTGAATGTCCTTGCCGCCAGGAAGGTGCAGACCATTATTTAAAACGGCGTCATTCTAATCATAAATAACTTCCTCAGCTATCAGCAGTTTTTAATCCTTCTGCCAGCGGCTGTTTCTTTTTATTTCCACTTGTGCGCATCAGGGCAGTAAACGTTTCAATATTGTTAACAACAAAGTTGAGGATGGTTATGTTGCAGCGCAATAATCGCTGGCCAGCATCGGTTCTGGGTATGATGCTTTATACGCTGGTGTTTATTTTTGCACACCATTTTTGGGCCGTTGCCGCGGAACAAGCGATGCGCGGACAGCCTGAATTATTGCTGTTTTTATTGCCGGGCATGTTAATGGCGCTGTTGCAGCCGGATAGTCCCCTGGTCAGTACACTGTGGGTCGCCGTGGTGGGCACGCTTTTGGGTATGGCCTGGATGTGGCTCACCGTCACGCAGATGCACAGTTGGCTGCTGATTGTTGCATGGAGTTTAAGTGCGCTGTTTTGGGCTGGATGCGGGGCGTTACTGATCCGCCTGATGAGGATTATGCTGGCGATGCGTGCCGAATAGCACGATCAAAAACGGGCCCGCAGGCCCGTTTGCTTAGGCTTCAACACCCAGATTTTCTTTGGTCCATGCCGCAAATTCGGTGTAACCACCGATGTGCTGGTCATCAAGGAAAATCTGCGGCACGGTGGTTACCGGTTTGCCGGCACGTGCTTCCAAGTCGGCCTTGGTGATGCCGGTCGCCTGAATATCGACGTACTGATAGTTGAAATCATCGCGCTCGCTGGTCAGCTTGGTGGCTAACTCTTTCGCACGTACGCAGTATGGGCAGCTTGAACGGCCAAAAATCACTGCAATCATTGCTTCTCTCCTTCCGCTGCTGTTTTGTGACCAGTTTCACATTACAGCGTGAATAATGGCTAACATCATGCCCGCCCATCCTGCTTAAGCAAAGAAGAAAATGCCTGTTACTCTAATGACCGCAATCTATGTCCATCATACTTCACTCCGCAGACGCGTTTGGCTTCAGTTAAGCTGCTGGTGATAGCCATGCCTTGCTGCAGAGCGAATTATTCGGGTCTAAAATGCGACTGACCTATTGAGCAACTGAGGAAATCGCCCATGCGTAATCTGGCCACGTTGCCGAAACCGGTTTTGCTGCTGGAAGTGCTTGGCGTGCTCGCGGTGATTGGTGCGCTATTACTGGTTAATAACTGGATTGCGGCACCTGATTTTATGGCGCAGAAGTCGCTGGCGACGCTGCTTTTTTTCCTTGGCATTGCGCTGATGCTGCCTGCCGCCTGGCTGATGATGTGGCGTACCGCGCAAGCGATGGCACCGCAGTTGTTCAATCACAACCACAAAAAGAAGTAACCGGAGAAGATTATGACGCCGACCATCGATTTACTGTGCAGCCACCGTTCCATTCGCGCCTTTACCGAGCAGGGCATTGATGATGCTCAGCGCAGCGCGATCATTGCTGCAGCACAAGCGGCCTCGACCTCCAGTTTTTTACAATGCTCCTCGATTATTCGCATTACCGACCAGGAAAAGCGTGATCAACTGGTGCAACTCACCGGCGGGCAGCCATGGGTGAGTGCCGCCGCTGAGTTTTGGGTGTTTTGTGCCGACTTTAATCGTCATCAGCAGATTTGCCCGGATGCGCATCTCGGACGCGCCGAGCAACTGCTGTTGGGTTGTGTCGATACCGCATTAATGGCACAAAACGCCATGGTCGCGGCGGAATCGCTGGGGCTGGGTGGCGTGTTTATTGGTGGTATCCGTAACAGTATTGCGCAAGTCACCAATTTGCTGGAACTGCCGAAATTTGTGCTGCCACTGTTTGGCTTCTGCATCGGCCATCCAGCCTCTGCTCCAGACGTGAAACCGCGTATGCCAGCGGCGATGCTGGTGCATGAAAATCGTTATCAATCTGTCGATAAAAGCGTGCTGGACCAGTACGATAACCAAATCACGGCTTATTACCAGCAACGTGACAGCAACCAGCGTTCGGAAACCTGGAGCGAACTGATTCAACGCCTGATCATCAAAGAAACGCGTCCGTTTATGCTGGATTATCTGCATCAACAGGGCTGGGCAACGCGCTAAGCACAAGGAATTCTGCAATGAAGATGGCCATTCTCACGCGTGATGGAACGCTGTACTCGTGTAAGCGCCTGCGCGACGCCGCGGAAGAGCGTGGCCATCAGGTGCAGATGATCGATCCGCTCTCCTGCTACATGAACATCAACTCCGATTCGCCCGCGGTGCATTATCGTGGCGAACCGCTGGGCCACTTTGATGCCGTTATCCCGCGTATTGGCACGGCGACCACCTTTTACGGCACGGCGGTGCTGCGCCAGTTCGAGATGTTGGGCAGCTATCCGCTGAATGAATCGGTGGCCATCACCCGGGCGCGTGACAAACTGCGATCGCTGCAGCTGCTGGCGCGCGAAGGCATTGATATGCCGATCACCGGGTTCGCCTCTTCGCCTGATGATACCCAGGATGTGATCGCCATGGTCGGTGGTGCGCCGCTGGTGGTGAAACTGGTAGAGGGCACGCAGGGGATTGGCGTGGTGCTGGCGGAAACGCGCCAGGCGGCGGAGAGCGTGATTGATGCCTTTCGTGGCCTAAACGCCCACATTCTGGTGCAAGAGTTTATCAAAGAGGCACAGGGGCGAGATATTCGCTGCCTGGTGATCGGCAATGAAGTGGTAGCGTCGATTGAGCGTGAAGCGAAAGAGGGGGATTTCCGCTCAAATCTTCATCGTGGCGGTAAAGCGCACGCGGTGACCATCACCGAAAAAGAGCGCGAAATCGCCGTGAAAGCCGCATCCACGCTCGGGCTGGAAATCGCAGGGGTGGATATTTTACGCGCCAATCGCGGTCCACTGGTGATGGAGGTCAATGCCTCGCCAGGGCTTGAGGGCATCGAAGGCACCACCGGCCTCGACATCGCTTCCATGATGATTCATTGGGTAGAAGCGCATGCTTGCCCCGGCTATCGTCTTAAAACCGGGGGCTAGGCGCGCTTTTACGTGGTTTTCGTGGCATCAGTTAGACTTTTTCCGTAAGCTAAGGCGCTTATTTCTTCACCCCACAGGACATAACGATGGATTCACTGGTCGTTCCTGACATCGACATCCTGCGTCGCTGGCTGGATCAACAAAATATCACCTGGTTCGAATGCGATGCCTGCCAGGCACTGCACCTGCCGCACATGCAGAATTTTGACGGGGTGTTTGATGCAAAAATCGACCTGGTGGACAACGTCATCCTCTTCTCGGCCCTCGCGGAAGTGAAACCCACAGCATTGATTCCTTTGGTCGGCGATTTATCGCAGATTAATGCCAGTTCGCTTACGGTGAAGGCCTTTATCGATATCCAGGATGACAATCTGCCCAAGCTGATTGTCTGCCAGTCGATCAGTACCACTGCCGGATTGACGTTTGGTCAGTTCTCGCACTTTATGAAGCAAAGTGAAGAGGGCGTTTCCATGGTGATCATGGAAGCCTTTGCCAATAATTTGCTGATGATGGGCGAAGAAGAGGAGCGCCAATCCAGCTCCAGCAGCCACGCGATGCTGCACTGAGTTCCCCGCCTCGCTAACTGCCGCTTTTTGCGGCAGTTTTCATTTTAGCCCTACCACTTTTTATTCTGCATTTTGCCCTTTATTGCCAGATATTAGTCGTGCTTTATGCCGCTAGTGCCAAACCGCATAGCAGAAACATGCATAAAATATCGCAAAAAGGCGTTTTTTACGCTGGGATCTGGCACGCCTTAAGCAGGGGGGCTATTCTTGCGGGGCTGCTTGAGACATGCAACCTCAGCACAACTATAGGTTTTTGCTATTAAACTCCCGCTGAATATTGATTCATTGTGTGTCTGTGATTAAACAGAAAAAACGCAACGTCCGGATCGCGTGTATGCAGCGTTGTGATGACCCCCTCAGGAGGAAGTAAAACATGATCAACCAACGTAAAAAATGGTTGCCAGGTGTGGTTGCAGGTGTACTGATGGCGACGGCCGTTAGTGCTCAGGCAGAGGATAAAACGCTGCACGTCTATAACTGGTCCGATTATATTTCGGCCGACACCGTGCCGAATTTTGAAAAGCAGACCGGTATCAAAGTGGTCTACGACGTGTTCGATTCCAACGAAGTGTTGGAAGGTAAGCTGATGGCGGGTTCTACCGGCTACGACGTTGTGGTGCCATCTTCCAGCTTCCTTGCTCGCCAGCTACAGTCCGGCGTTTTCCAGGAGCTGGATAAGAGCAAGCTGCCAAACTATAAAAACCTCGATCCTGATTTGATGGCGAAAGTCGCGCAGCACGATCCGGGTAACAAATATGCGATTCCGTATCTGTGGGGTACCACCGGTATCGGCTATAACCTCGATAAGGTAAAAGCCGCGCTGGGTACTGATGCGCCCGTCAACAGCTGGGATTTGGTGCTGAAGCCTGAAAACCTGGAAAAACTGAAAAGCTGTGGTGTCTCCTTCCTCGATGCGCCGGAAGAGATCTTCGCCACCGTGCTGAACTACCTCGGCAAAGATCCAAACAGTTCAGACGCCAAAGATTACACCGGCGCCGCGACCGATCTGCTGCTGAAGCTGCGTCCTAATATCCGCTACTTCCACTCGTCTCAGTACATTAACGACCTGGCGAATGGCAACATCTGTGTGGCGATCGGCTGGTCTGGCGATATCCTGCAGGCGAAAGATCGTGCAGCCAAAGCCAACAACGGCGTGCACCTGGGTTACAGCGTGCCGAAAGAGGGCGCTCTGGCCTTCTTCGACATGATGGCGATTCCGAAAGACGCGAAAAACCTCGACGCAGCCTATCAGTGGCTGAACTACATCATGGATCCAAAAGTGATCGCGGATGTCTCTAACAAGATGAACTACGCCAACGGCAACAAGGCGTCACTGCCATTGATTAATGCGGATGTGCGTAACAATCCGGGCATCTTCCCAACGCCGGATGCGATGGCCAAGCTGTTTGTGCTCAAAGTCCAGGATCCGAAACTGGATCGTGCGCGCACCCGTGCATGGACTAAAGTAAAAAGTGGTAAGTAATTCGTTCTAAACGGATTACTTACCTGAAGACGACAACAGAGGTGCGGTGATGGCCTCTGTTGTGCCATTTTAGCGGCTGGCTGTGCCGCGCTACACCGCTTAGCGCCGGAGAAATGTTAGTGAACGACGCGATTCCCCGCCCCCCAAATAAAACGGCTAAGGCGTTAACGCCGCTGCTGGAAATTCGCAACCTGACCAAATCTTTTGACGGCCAGCACGCCGTAGATGATGTCAGCCTGACCATTTATAAAGGTGAGATTTTTGCCCTGCTGGGTGCTTCCGGCTGTGGTAAATCGACCTTGCTGCGCATGCTGGCGGGCTTTGAGCCACCGACCAGCGGGCAGATTGTGCTGGATGGGCAAGACCTGTCGCACGTTCCGCCTTATCAGCGCCCGATCAATATGATGTTCCAGTCCTACGCGCTGTTCCCGCACATGACGGTGGAGCAGAACATCGCCTTTGGACTGAAGCAGGATAAATTGCCGAAAGGCGAAATCAGCAGCCGCGTGGCCGAAATGCTGACGCTGGTGCATATGCAGGAATTTGCTAAGCGTAAACCGCATCAGCTTTCCGGCGGTCAGCGTCAGCGCGTGGCGCTGGCGCGTAGCCTGGCGAAACGCCCCAAACTGCTGCTGCTGGATGAGCCGATGGGCGCGCTGGATAAGAAACTGCGCGACCGCATGCAGCATGAAGTGGTGGATATTCTGGAGCGCGTCGGCGCGACCTGCGTGATGGTGACGCACGACCAGGAAGAAGCCATGACCATGGCCGGTCGTATTGCCATCATGAACCGCGGTAAGTTCGTGCAGATTGGTGAGCCGGAAGAGATCTACGAGCATCCTACCAGCCGCTATAGTGCCGAGTTTATTGGATCGGTCAACGTGTTTGACGGCCTGCTGCGTGAGCGCACGGAAGAGGGCGTGGTCATTGATGCGCCGGGCCTGGTACATCCGCTTAAAGTGCAGACCGATGTCTCTATCATCGATAACGTGCCCGTGCATGTCGCTTTACGTCCGGAAAAAGTGATGCTGTGCGAAGAGGTGCCGGCGGATGGCTGCAACTTTGCCGTCGGCGAAGTGGTGCATATTGCCTATCTCGGTGACCTGTCGATTTATCACGTTCGCCTGCGCAGCGGTCAGATGATCAGCGCGCAGCTGCAGAATGCACATCGCTACCGCAAAGGTGCGCCAACATGGGGTGATGAAGTTCGCCTGTGCTGGGACGCCGACAGCTGTGTGGTTCTGACGGTTTAAGGAGGCGTAATGAGCCAGATTTCTCAACGCAGCGAGCCGGAAGTGGTGGGCACACCGCTGCAGCGCTGGGGCACGCGCATTAAAATGCTGCATGGCCGCAAGCTGGTGATCGCCTTGCCTTATCTTTGGCTGATCCTGCTGTTTCTGCTGCCGTTCCTGATCGTGCTGAAGATCAGTTTCGCCGATATTGCGCGTGCCATTCCGCCTTACACCGATCTGGTGACCTGGGCCGATGACCAGCTCAATCTGGTGCTGAATCTCGGTAACTACATCACGTTGACGGATGATCCGCTGTATGCCGAAGCCTATCTGACTTCACTCAAGGTGGCGGCAATTTCTACCGTGATCTGTCTGCTGATCGGATATCCACTGGCGTGGGCGGTGGCGCACAGCAAACCTTCAATGCGCACCATCCTGCTGTTGCTGGTGATCTTGCCCTCCTGGACCTCGTTCCTGGTGCGCGTGTACGCGTGGATGGGCTTGCTGAACAACAACGGCATTCTTAACCGCTTCCTGATGTGGCTGGGGGTTATCGATCACCCGCTGGTGATTCTTTACACCAATACCGCGGTGTATATCGGTATCGTTTACTGCTATCTGCCGTTTATGGTGTTGCCGATCTATACCGCGCTAACCCGTATCGACTACTCGCTGGTCGAGGCCTCACTGGATCTGGGCGCGCGTCCGCTTAAAACCTTCTTTAGCGTGATTGTGCCGCTGACCAAAGGCGGGATTATCGCCGGTTCGATGCTGGTGTTTATCCCGGCGGTAGGGGAGTACGTGATCCCAGAACTGCTGGGAGGGCCGGACAGCATCATGATTGGCCGTATTCTATGGCAGGAGTTCTTTAATAACCGTGACTGGCCGGTGGCTTCAGCGCTGGCGGTGATCATTCTGTTGATTTTGATTCTGCCGATCATCTGGTTCCACAAGCATCAAAATCGTGAGTTAGGAGAGAAGGAATGAATCAGTTACCGACCATTCGCTCTCCATGGCGTACGGCGATTTTGGCCGCATGCTTCCTGTTCCTGTACGCGCCGATGCTGCTGCTGGTGGTTTACTCCTTCAACAGCTCGCAGTTGGTCACCGTGTGGGAGAGCTTCTCATTCCACTGGTACAAAGTGCTGTTCCAGGACGATGCGATGCTGGATGCCGTTGGCCTCAGCCTGACTATCGCCGCGCTCTCGGCCGCCATGGCGGTGGTGTTGGGCACTATGGCGGCGGTGATCATCGTGCGTTTCGGCCGTTTCCGTGGGCATAGCGGTTTTGCATTTATGCTCACTGCACCGCTGGTGATGCCGGATGTGATCACCGGGTTGTCACTGCTGCTGCTGTTTGTAGCAATGGGCAACACCTTTGGCTGGCCGAGCGATCGCGGCATGCTCACCATCTGGCTGGCGCACGTTACCTTCTGTACCGCTTATGTGGCGGTGGTGATCAACTCCCGTCTGCGCGAGCTGGATCGTTCCATCGAAGAAGCGGCAATGGATCTCGGGGCGACGCCGCTGAAAGTATTCTTCGTGATAACCGTACCCATGATTGCTCCGGCAATTGTCACCGGCTGGCTGCTGGCCTTTACGCTGTCACTCGATGATCTGGTGATTGCCAGCTTCGTCACCGGGCCAGGCGCTACCACGTTGCCAATGGCGATCTTTGCTACCGTGCGACGCGGCGTCAATCCAGAGATCAATGCGTTAGCCTCGTTGATTTTGTTTGTCGTCGGCTTGGTCGGTTTCATCGCCTGGCGCTTTATGGCGCACGAAGAAAAGCAACGTTTACGCGATATTCAGAAAGCTAAACGTGGCTGAAAGCCGTAACATTTGCCAATATAAGAACGGGCCGGTTTAATGGCCCGTTTTTTTATGGTTACGGAGTCAAACCATGTCGGAAACCCTCAAAAACGCGATGGCAAATTCTACGCCTGCACCGGTGATGGTGGCGGGGATCGCCATTATTGCCACGCGCTGTCTCAGCGTGCTGATGCTGGCCAATGAACTGGGTTACGACGAAATGGCTAACTTTGTCCACCGTAGCGCGCAGGCGTGGGATTCCACGCTAATTTTTATCGCCAGTCAGCTGATCTTTCTGTTTGAACTACGCTGTGCCTTTACCCTGTTGCGCGGTAGCAATCGCGGACGATGGGGTTATGTGATGGCGCAAATTATCGTGCTCGGTTATATGCTGATGGCGTCCGTTGGGTGGATCTACCCGGAAATTTTCAGTATTCCCGGTGAAACTAATGCACAGATCATCCATCACACGCTGATGCAGAAAGTGCCGGATGCGCTGGTGTTACTGCTATTGTTTGTGCCGGCCAGCAGTCGCGCATTTTTCCGCGCCCGGTGATACAATCTGCCCCCGATTTTTCACCCGATTCTGAATACAGGTCTTTCCATGCATTGCGCGCTTTATGATGCCGGTCGCTGTCGTTCGTGCCAGTGGCTGGAGAAACCCTATCCGCAGCAGCTCAGCGAGAAGCAGTCGCTGCTCGAGCAGTTACTGTCGCAGACCGCAGTGGCCGAGTATTTACCGCCGGTGACCTCCGCACTGCAAGGTTTTCGTAATAAAGCCAAAATGGTGGTGAGCGGCAGCGTTGAGCGGCCGATTTTTGGCATGGTGGCGCGTGATGGCGAACCGGTTGATCTGTGCGATTGCCCGCTCTATCCCGCCAGCTTTGCGCCGGTGTTCGAGGTGCTGAAACCTTTTATTGCCCGCGCCGGATTAACGCCCTACAACGTGGCGCGTAAACGCGGTGAACTGAAATTCCTGCTGCTGACCGAGAGTTCGCAAGGTGGCATGATGCTGCGGTTTGTGCTGCGTTCCACCAGCAAGCTGGAGCAGTTGCGCGCGGCCTTACCCTGGCTGCAGCAGCAGTTACCGCAGCTGAAAGTGATCTCCGCCAACATCCAGCCGGTGCATATGGCGATTCTGGAAGGGGATGAAGAGATTGCGTTGACGCCGGATCAAGCGCTGGCGGAGTGTTTCAATCAGGTGCCGCTGTATATTCGCCCGCAGAGTTTCTTCCAGACTAACCCGCAGGTCGCCGCCGATTTGTATGCCACGGCGCGTGATTGGGTCGCGGAGCTGCCGGTGTCCAGCATGTGGGATCTGTTCTGCGGCGTGGGCGGTTTCGGCTTGCACTGTGCCACGCCCGAGATGCAGCTGACCGGTATTGAGATCAGTGCGGAAGCCATTGCCTGTGCGCAGCAGTCGGCTGAACAGTTAGGACTCGATAAGGTGAGTTTCGCCGCGCTGGATTCGACCCAGTTCGCCAAATCGCGTGAGCAGGTGCCACAGTTGGTGCTGGTCAATCCGCCGCGTCGCGGGATTGGTGCTGAGCTGTGTGCTTATCTCAGTGAAATGGCGCCAGACTACATTCTCTATTCAAGCTGCAATCCCAGCACGATGGCGCAGGATATTGCACGTCTGGCCGATTACGCGGTGAGCCGCGTCCAGCTGTTTGATATGTTCCCGCACACCGCACATTTTGAAGTGCTGACATTACTGATTAAGAAGGGTGGAGCCACGTAGCCACCGCCTGAACGGAGGACGTGCAGAACCTGTCAGGTGGCACGCCACGAGGCTCCATAATGCTTATTCCGGGAACCACTTCTGGTTGATTTGCTGCCAGGTGCCATCGGCTTTCAACGCCACCAGCGCGTCATTCATCTCTTTTAACAGCGCTGCATTGCCTTTACGCACCGCAATGCCTAAGCCGGTGCCGAAGTATTCGGTATCGGTGATATGTTCACCCACTGGGCTGAGGTCTTCATTGGCTTTTAGCCACTGATTGACCACCGCACTATCGCCAAATACGCCGTTCAGGCGACCATTTTTCAGATCGAGAATCGCGTTCTGATAGCTGTCATAGGCCACGGCGATCACTTCAGGATGTTTCTCCAGCAGGTATTTCTGATGCGTGGTGCCATTCTCCACGCCGACACGCTTGCCTTTCAGTTGGCTGAAGTCGGTGTACTGGCCTTTATGTGCAATCACAATCGCGGAATTTGCGTAGTAGGGCTGAGTGAAATCGACCTGTTTGCTGCGCTCGGCGGTAATATCCATACCCGAGATAACCGCATCATAACGACGGAACTTCAGCGAAGGGATCAGACTGTCAAACGCGTTATTGGTAAAGGTGCAATCCGCTTTCATTTGCTGGCATAAGGCTTTTGCCAGATCGATATCGAAGCCAACGATTTGGTTGTCGTGGTCGAGGGATTCAAACGGGGGATAGGTCGCAGAAGAGGCGAAGCGGATTTTTTCCGCAGCATAAGCATTCATTGCCAGTGTTGCCAGCGCCGCAGCAACAATCCATTTTTTCATTATGTGACTCCTGTAAACCATGCCAGAGATAGAACGGGTTACACGATGCCAGCAAATGAATTTATATGCAAATAATATGATTAAAAAATTACATGCATTATTGGGGCGTAGCAGCGCGAGATATGACGCGTTTGTCCGCAGCACTTTCACCTCAGACAAACGCGATACTTCGCGCCACTACAACACTCAATTACGGTGTTCGAATGCCAATGCGCGCTTTTCGATTAAACGCATCATCAGCGTGAGCAAACCGTTGACCACCAGATAGATCAGCCCGGCAGCAGCATACACCGTGATGTCATAAGTGCGGCCATACAGCAATTGCCCATGCCCCATCACTTCCATTAGCGTAATGGTGTACGCCAGTGAAGTGCTCTTAAACACTAAAACGACTTCGTTAGAGTAAGAGGAGAGGGCGCGTTTAAACGCATACGGCAGCAGGATACGCAGCGTGTCTTTACGGTTCATCCCCAGCGCAGCGCAGGATTGCCATTGACCCGAAGGGATGGCGCGTACTGCACCGTAAAATAGCTGAGTGGTATAGGCTGCACTGTTGAGCGACAGTGCAATCAGCGCGCACAGCCAGGGCTGTGATAGCAGATGCCATAACCACGGCACGTTCTGAATGCTGGGAAACTGGCCGGGACCGTAATATATCAGGAAGATTTGCACCAGCAGCGGCGTGCCGGTGAACACCGTGATGTAGCCTTTCACCAGCCAGTTGAGCACCGGGACTTTCAGTGAGAATACAATGGTACACAGCAGCGACAGCACCAGCGCGGCAATCAGTGACGCAATGGTTAAGGTCAGGCTGGTGTGCAGCCCTTTCAGGAGTTCGGGTAAGTAATCCAGCATGCGTCAGGCCCCCCGCTCGAAACGCGTGGTGCGTGATTCAATACGGCGCAGTATCGCCTGACTGAACAGCGTGATGATCAGGTAGACGGCCGCAGCCACCAGATACCAGGTAAAGGGTTCCTGGGTGCGTGTGGCAATGCTTTTGGTTTGCAGCATGATGTCATTCACGCTAATTAGCGACACCAGCGCAGTATCTTTCAGTAACACCAACCACTGATTGCCCAGGCCCGGCAGCGCATGACGCCACATTTGTGGCATGATCAGGCGGAAAAAAATCGCCGATTTCTTCATACCCAACGCCTGGCCAGATTCCCATTGGCCGACAGGCACTGCTTTCAGCGCGCCACGCAGCGTTTGGGAGGCGTAGGCCGAGTAAAGCATTGCCAGGGCAATGACGCCGCACAGGAAAGGGCTGACGTCGAAGTTTTCAATCTGAACCTGCACGGGAATGCTAAACAAGCCCAGATTGATATGGAAGCCATCGGATAAGGTCAGTAGCAGCTGTGAGGCACCAAAGTAGACAAACAGCACCACCAGAATTTCCGGCAGGCCACGGATCAGTGTCACCAGCCCGGTACCGATCCACGCCAGCGGTTTCCAGCGGACGGTTTCCCAGCCAGCAAAAATCATCGCCAGCACAAGGCCGGCGATCAGTGCACAAACAGCAAGCCCGACGGTCATGCCGGCGGCGCTTGCGAGTGGAATCATTTCATTCATCAAAGATTACTGCTGGAACCATTTGTTGTAGATGGTTTTGTAAGTGCCGTCAGCTTTGATCTTCTCCAGAGCGGTGTTGAATTTGCCCTGCAGCTCAGTGTTGCCCTGACGGACGGCGATACCCAGACCGGTACCGAAGTAATCTTTATCGGTCACTTTCTCACCCAGTGGTGCGAGGTTGGCATTCTGTTTCAGCCATTCGTTCACCACGGCGGTGTCACCGAATACCGCATCAATACGGCCATTTTTCAGGTCCAGAACCGCGTTCTGGTAGCTGTCATAAGGCACAACCGTGATGTCGTTGTGTTTATCAGACAGGTATTTCTGGTGCGTGGTGCCGTTCTGAACGCCAACGCGTTTACCTTTCAGCGCATCCACATTCGCCAGCTTGCCTTTCTGGGCAATAAAGATCGCGGAATTATCGTAGTAAGGCTTGGAGAACAGCACCTGCTTTTCACGCTCTGGGGTGATATCCATACCCGCCATCACGGCGTCAAAACGACGGAACTTCAGGCTGGGGATCAGGCTGTCAAATGCCTGGTTGGTGAAGGTACAGGTCGCATCAATCTCTTTACACAGCGCATTGGCCAGATCGACATCGAAGCCCTGAATTTTGTTGTCAGAATCCACAAATTCAAATGGAGGATATGAAGCTTCAGTGGCGAAACGCAGGGTCTGCGCAGCAGAAGCGCTGAGGCTCAGACCGGCAAGCAGTGCAGCAAGTACGACTTTTTTCATTAGATGCATCCTGACTTAGTGCGAAAGATAATGTGCAAACGCTTCGGTTTGCGGCTGTGTAAAGTGGCTGGCATCGCCTTGCTCAACGATATGGCCGTTCTCCATGTACACCACGCGGCTGGCGGTTTTGCGCGCCACCTCGACTTCGTGGGTTACAATCACCTGGGTGATCTGCGTTTGTGCCAGCTCACGAATGATGCTGACGATCTGCGCGGTGATTTCAGGGTCGAGCGCGGCGGTGGGTTCGTCGAACAACAGCACCTGCGGCTCCATCATCAACGCTCGGGCAATCGCCACACGTTGTTGCTGGCCACCAGAAAGATGCAATGGAAAACGATCGGCAAAGGGGGTCAGACGCAGACGTTCCAGCAGTTTGTCGGCACGCGCACGCGCGGCGTCTTTGCTGAGGCCGAGCACGCGGCACGGTGCTTCAATCAGATTCTGCACCACGGTGAGGTGAGGCCACAGATTGTATTGCTGGAACACCATGCCCACGTTTTGGCGCAGTTCACGGATTGCGCTGTCTGACGGCGCTTTGCTGAAGTCGAAGTGATTCCCGGCAATCTGCAGGCTGCCTGAACGCGGCTGCTCCAGCAGATTGAGGACGCGCAGGAGCGAACTTTTACCCGCGCCACTCGGCCCGAGCAACACCAGCGTCTCTCCCTGCGGACAAGCCAGGTTGATATCGAACAGTGCCTGATGGGCACCGTAAAAACAGTTTATGGCGTTTAGTTGAATACCCATGCGCAAAAAATGAATAGTAATTAGTGCCGCGAATCTTAACGTCACCAGAATAGTTATGCAATTGTGGTGGGTTAAAATTTATTAAACAGCAGTGAAGTCCCAAAAGCGTAGCACAATATCGCGCAGGTCAACGCCTGGAAGGGCTCGCTGGCTGCAATTTATTGATGAAAAATTAACAAAAAACGCCGCAAAGATGCGGCGCGCTTATGTTTAGAACTGAGTGCTGTAAAATTGAACAGCTATTTCTTCTCTTCCAGCAGCTGGCTGAGCGATCCGCCGCCTGCGTGCGGCCAGTCACCGACGTAACGAATATCATCCACCGCCCAGCAGGTTCCTTCGTGAATCATCAATACCTCGTCATGCCAGCTTTTGCCATCACGGCTCAAATCGACTCGCAGTGGGATGTTACGTGCATCGCGATTAGGAATGGTTGAGGCGCTGGCAACATCGGCGGATGTTGGACCCTGCGCGAGGCTGGAGAACAGATCGCCCTGGCTCCATGAGGCAGGTTTGCTGCTCTGCGTGCTGGCGCTCAGCAGTTTTTGATACAGGCGATCGCTCAGGTAAGGGCGATATTTCGCCAGTGCGGTGCTATCGGGCAGACCCTGGCCGGGCTGGCTGATGCGCAAATCGTAAAACTGCTGCGCGACGCTATCTGGGCCACCGTCGGCACAGCTGGCAGTGCGCGGTCCGTTATCCTTGATCACTGGTTCAACGGTGGTACAGGCACTGAGCAGTAACGCAGCGGGAACAAGCAGCGCAAAGGCATTGTTTCTCATCTCGATTTCCTTATTGTTCACTGGCAAAGCGTCATTTTTAGCATAGAGTATAGTCTTGCTTTTACGCCGTACGAGCTGTTCACCTCAGGAGAGAAAAATGAAATTTTCCACCACGCCCACCTTAGAAGGGCACAGCATCAGTGAATATTGCGGTGTGGTTACCGGTGAAGCGATTCTCGGGGCCAACATTTTCCGTGACTTCTTTGCCGGGATTCGCGATATCGTCGGTGGTCGTTCCGGTGCTTATGAAAAAGAGCTGCGCAAAGCGCGACAGATCGCGTTTGAAGAGCTGGAAGAGCAGGCAAAGGCGCTGGGCGCGAATGCGGTCGTCGGCATTGATATCGATTATGAAACCGTGGGCAAAGACAGCAGCATGCTGATGGTCAGTGTGACCGGTACCGCAGTGATTATTCGCTGATGCGTTTTGCTGTTCTGTTGGCGCTGGCGTTTTTACTGAGTGCCTGTCAGTCGTCTGTTGAGCCGCGCAACGGCTACTGGGTCGATACCGCGCATCCGGCGCAGGGTGCGCGGCCACGCATTAAAGTGGTGGTGATCCATTATACCGCCGAAGATCTGCCATCCTCGCTGGCCACGCTCACCGATCGTGAAGTCAGTGCCCACTATTTGATCCCGCAGCAGCCGGCGCAAAAAGGCGGCCAGGGCGTCATCTGGCAACTGGTGCCGGAGCGCGAACTGGCGTGGCATGCCGGGCCGAGTTTCTGGCGCGGTGCGACCCGTATCAATGACACGTCGATTGGGATTGAGATCGTCAATCGTGGCTACACGCGAACATTAACCGGCGTGGAGTGGCAGCCTTTTACGCCCGCGCAAATCAGCGTGCTGGTGGCGCTGGTGAAAGATATCACGCAGCGTTATGCCATCACGCCTGAAAATCTGGTGGGGCACAGCGATATCGCGCCGCAGCGTAAACAGGATCCTGGCCCCCTGTTCCCGTGGCAGCAGTTGGCGCAGCAGGGGCTGGGCGCATGGCCCGATAGCGCCACCGTGCAGCGCTATCTCAATGGGCTCGCAGCGGATGCGCCCATCGATCAGGCCGAACTGCTGGATGTGCTGCAGCGCTATGGTTATGACGTCAATTCAGCGAATACCCCGACAATGCAGCGTAAGCTGATTGCGGCGTTTCAGATGCACTTCCGTGCGCGGGATTATCGAGGCATCGCCGATGCGGAAACGCTGGCGATAGCTCGGGCGCTGCTGGCGAAATACGGTGCAGCGCAGTGAAGAGACGGTGTATGGCATCGCCGATGCGGAAACGCTGGCGATAGCTCGGGCGCTGCTGGCGAAATACGGCGCAGCGCAGTGAAGAGACGGTGTATGGCATCGCCGATGCGGAAACGCTGGCGATAGCTCGGGCGCTGCTGGTGAAATACGGTGCGGCTGAAACAGGGCCTCGCGTTGGTGAGCTTGTGGACGGCCCGAAAGCCGTCCCTGCAAGACACTTTGCGGCCTGTTACGCTAAAAACGCCTGCCAGTGCGCAACCAGACGTTGTAAATCCTGGCGGCTGACATCGAGGTGGGTGGCAATGCGCGTGACCGGACCCACGCTCATCAGCACATCGCCGGAGTGCATCCAGCTTTTCAGTGCGTCAACCTGATCCGCCGGTACTTTCACAAACAACATGTTGGTGTGCTGATTCAGTACCTCAACCCCTATGGCGCTGAGCTGCCCAGCCAGCCAGGCCGCATTGTCATGATCTTCTTTCAGGCGCGCCACGTTGTGCTTCAGCGCGTACAGACCCGCCGCCGCCAGGATGCCCGCCTGACGCATGCCGCCGCCGGTCATCTTACGCCAGCGACGCGCCTGCTCAATGTAGGCTTCATCACCGCACAGCAGTGAACCCACCGGGGTGCCGAGTCCTTTGGACAGGCAGATGGTCAGCGTGTCGCAATAACGCGCGATATCCTTTAGCTCAACATTTTGCGCCACCACGGCGTTGAAGATACGGGCACCATCAATGTGCAGCGCCAGTTTGTGTTCGCGCGTTAACTTCCACGCTTGTTCCAGATAGCTCTGCGACAGCACTTTGCCGTGATGGGTGTTTTCCAGGCTCAGCAGGCGCGTGCGCGCAAAGTGGATATCATCGGGTTTGATAGCGGCAACGATATCCGCCAGCGGCAGCGACCCATCCTCGGCGTGCGAGATCGGTTGTGGCTGAATACTGCCCAGTACCGCCGCGCCACCCGCTTCGTATTTGTAGTTATGTGCCTGTTGACCGACGATATATTCATCGCCGCGCTGGCAGTGACACAGCAGCGCCACCAGGTTGGCTTGCGTGCCGGTCGGGAAGAACAGCGCTGCGGCTTTGCCACTCAGGCGGGCGGCCTCGATTTCCAGCGCATTGACGGTGGGATCGTCACGATAGACATCATCGCCAGTTTCGGCGGCCATCATCGCATCCAGCATGGCGGCACTTGGGCGGGTTACGGTATCACTGCGTAAATCGATCACATCGCTCTCCTGAAACAAAAAAGCGGGCTGAGCGCCCGCGTTGTGAGTTATCTGGCCTGGTTATCCGTTTTACCTCAGCCAGTTGGTTTTCGCCAGTTCAACAATCTCATCACCCCGTCCATTCAGAATCGCGCGCAGCATGTACAGGCTGAATCCTTTGGCCTGCTCGGCTTTGATCTGCGGCGGCATCGACAGCTCTTCCTTAGCGGTGATCGCATCGATCAGTACCGGGCCATCATGCGCAAACGCCTGTTCCAGCGCGCTGTTGAGTTCAGAGGCTTTCTCGACGCGAATGCCTTTAATGCCGCAGGCGGTGGCAATGGCGGCAAAATCCGGGTTCTCCAGATCGGTGCCGTCGGTAAGGTAACCACCGGCTTTCATCTCCATCGCCACGAAGCCCAGCACGCTGTTATTGAAGATCACCAGCTTCACCGGCAGTTTCAGTTGTGCCACCGAAATAAAGTCGCCCATCAACATACTGAAGCCGCCATCACCGCACAGCGCCACGACCTGACGCTGCTTATCGATTGCCTGAGCGCCGAGCGCCTGTGGCATCGCGTTAGCCATCGAACCGTGGTTGAACGATCCCAGCAAACGGCGCTTGCCATTCATCTTCAGGTAACGTGCGGCCCAAACGGTGGGCGTGCCGACATCACAGGTGAAAATGGCATCTTCAGCCGCGTAATGGCTGATTTGCTGCGCCAGATATTGCGGATGAATCGCCTGTTTATCATTGGCGGTGGCCAGCTCATCCAGACCTTTTCGCGCATCTACATAGTGTTCCAACGCGCTGTCGAGATGATGACGATCGTTTTTGCTGTTGAGCTGCGGCTGCAGCGCCTGCAATGTGGCTTTGATATCCCCAATCAGCGCCATATTGACATGGCTGTGTGCGCCAAGGCTGGCGGGATTGATATCAATCTGGATGATATTGGCATCAGCCGGATAAAACGGGCGATAAGGGAACTGTGTGCCCAGCAGCACCAGCGTGTCGGCGTTCATCATGGCGTGATAACCGGATGAGAAGCCGATTAAGCCGGTCATGCCGACGTCGTAAGGATTATCGTACTCGATGTGCTCTTTTCCGCGCATGGCATGCACCACGGGCGCTTTCAGCGTTTCTGCCAGCTTCACCACTTCTGCATGCGCGCCAGCACAGCCGCTGCCGCACATCAAGGTAATATTTTCTGCGTCGTTCAGCGTTTCAGCCAGGCGGGCAATCTCGCTGGCGTTGGGCACAATATGTGGCAACTGCGGTGGATACCATTCACTGCGTGCGCCTTCCGGTGCCGGTTTCAACGCCACATCGCCGGGAATGACAATCACGGATACACCACGATTAAGGATGGCTTTGCGCATCGCAATCCCCAACACTTGCGGCAACTGCTCTGGGTTAGAGACTAATTCGCAGTAATGGCTGCATTCGCGGAATAGCTCCTGCGGATGCGTCTCCTGAAAATAGCCGCTGCCGATTTCGCTGGAAGGGATATGTGCGGCGATCGCCAGTACCGGAACGTGGTTGCGATGACAATCGAACAGTCCGTTAATCAGATGGAGGTTTCCGGGGCCACAGGAACCGGCACATACCGCCAGCTCGCCGCTGATTTGAGCCTCAGCGCCGGCAGCAAAAGCCGCCACTTCTTCATGGCGCGTGGGCATCCATTCGATGGTTCCCATGCGGTTGAGGCTGTCGCTCAGCCCGTTGAGCGAATCGCCCGTCACGCCCCAAATGCGCTTTACGCCCGCATTTTCCAGGGTTTTGGCCAACAGTGCTGCCACAGTTTGCTTCATCATTCGCTCCTTTCTGGTGTTTTGCCATCCATCCCGATGGCGGAAACGTGTCAGTCAGAAAGCGTAGACGATGGAGACGACGCGCAGCCGTGAAAAAATGCGCTCTGCGGTCAGGCGGAGAACAACGCGATAAGAATCGGCGCTAATAAGCTCATGATAAAACCGTGCACGATCGCCGCTGGAACAATCTCCATGCCGCCAGTGCGTTGCAGAATCGGCAGGGTGAAATCCATTGAGGTGGCACCACTCAATCCCAGCGTCATGCTGCGCTGACGGCTGATCAGTAGCGGAATTAACATGATGGTGATCAGCTCACGCAGCAGGTCGTTAAAGAAGGCCGCGCTGCCAATCACCGGGCCGAAGGATTCGGTCATCAGAATACCGGACAGCGAGTACCAGCCGAAGCCACTGGCAAGCGCCAGGCCGGTTTTGATTGGCAAATCGAGCCATAATGCGGCCAGCATTCCGCCGATTAAGGCGCTGCACAGCGACACCGCGGCTACCAGCATGCCGCGACGATTGAGCGTAATTTGACGCAAGGTCATGCCGCTGCTGCGCAGTTGAATGCCGACCAGGAACAACATCAGCATCAGGGCATATTCACTGATGGTTGATGCGTGGCGCAGAATTGACCACTGGCTTAATCCCAACAGGAATCCGCCCAGTACCGAGCCGCACAGCTTGAGGGATTCCAGCGCCATGTGCAGACGTGAAGGCAGGGCTTGCTGCTTGTGCGGGTGATGCCACGGCACGCGCTTCTCCAGTAGCCAGAAAGCCAGCAGAGAACAGGCGAGAATGCACAACATACTGATCAACGCGGTATGAAAAATGGTGAGCAGATTACTGCTGAGGTTATCGAGGAAAGCGAGACTGGTGCCCATAAAAAACAGGATGATGTACACCAGTGCGCTCAGCATGCGGGCGACGCCGCGCAGCAGATTGGCACGGGTCACATGCAGTAAATAGCCAGCAATCAGTGGCAGCAGAATGATGATCAAGCCATACATAGCGCGTTTCCATCCGTGGGAGAGGGCCGCAAGCTAACGGAAAACAGTTGAAGTGTAAACCTTTTACCCGTGCATTAACTTGACCAACTTAACGAGGCGAACCATGCTCAGGCAAAGCACTCAAGGGATAGCATGATGTTTCTGGAACATATCGATATTCGCGGTTTTCGTGGCATCAATCGGCTGTCGTTGCCGCTCACTGATACCAATCTGCTGATTGGTGAAAATGCCTGGGGTAAATCCAGCTTGCTGGATGCGCTGACATTATTACTGGCGCCTGCGACTGAACCTTATCAGTTTACCGAACATGATTTTCACTTCCCACCGGGCGATCTGGAAGCACGCCTGCGCCAGCTGCAACTGGTGTTCCGCTTTCGAGCACAAGCGGGCGATGACGAAGCAGTGTTCCAGCCTTTCTGGCAGCGCGATGAAAACGGGCGCTTTATCCGCTTCAGCACCCGTGCGCGCCGCAACGAGCATGGTGTGAAAACCACCTGGCGCTTCATCGACCAAAATGGCGATGTGCTGGCGATGGAAGGCACTGAGGCGGCGCTGGCCCATCTGCGTGCCTTCTATCCCGTGCTCAGACTGCGCGATGCGCGCTTTGGCCGGCGTGGACGGCACAGCAGCACCGATGCGGACCGCCGGGCCACGACGCTGAGTGAATTGTCACAGGAAGTCGAGAAATTAACCCGGGATTTGGTGGTGCAGCCGCAGAATCTGAGCGACGATTTACTGCGTCAGGGCTTGCACACCATGCAGCAATTGCTGGAGCACTACTTCCTTGTGCAGCAACCGGGGGTCAGCGCGGCGCGTGTCGCACCTGAATTACGCGATGGTTCGCAAGGCTGGCGTTCACTTGACAAGCTTAACCACCTGATTGCGGGAACGGAATCACGCAGTCGGCAGGTCATTTTATTGCGCATGTTCTCTTTACTGATTCAGGCGCACGGCAATGAAGCGCTGCCGCCGGGCGCTCATCCATTGTTGCTGGTGGAGGATCCGGAAACGCGACTGCATCCAATTATGCTGTCAGTGGCGTGGAATCTGCTGGATTTAATGCCGCTGCAAAAAATCACCACCACCAATTCGGGGGAGCTGTTATCTCAGGTGCCGTTAGAGAATATTTGTCGCCTGGTGCGTGAACCTACACGCGTTGCGGCATGGCGGATTGGTCCTGAAGGATTGAGCGCTGAGGAGAGCCGCCGTATTGGCTTTCATATCCGCGTGAATCGCCCCTCGGCACTCTTTGCCCGCTGCTGGTTGCTGGTGGAGGGGGAGACGGAAGTGTGGATCATCAATGAACTGGCACGGCAGCGCGGTTACCATTTTGCGGCCGAAGGGGTCAAAGTCATCGAATTTGCGCAGTCTGGTCTTAAGCCGCTGTTGAAGTTTGCCAGACGCATGGGCATTGCCTGGCATGTGTTGACTGACGGCGACGAAGCGGGCAATAAGTATGCAGCCAGCGCACGGAGCCAACTGCAGGAGCATGAGCAGCAAGACGATCATCTGACGCAGTTCCCGGCTCCGGATATAGAACATTTTCTCTATAAGCAGGGGTTCAGCGACGTTTATCACGACATGGCGCACCTGCCGTTAAACGTGCCGATGAATGCGCGGCGTATTATTACTAAAGCGATTCATCACAGCTCAAAACCCGAATTGGCGATTGCGGTAGCCATGGCGGCGGCAGAGCGTGGGCCGCAGGCGATTCCCTCGTTACTGGATCAGCTGTTTGCTCGCGTGATGTGGTTAGCTCGCGGACGTGCAGATTGAGGGGCGGGAAAATCCGCAAAAGAAAAATGCCAGCGTCTGCGGCTGGCATTTTTTTTCGGGAGTGGTCAGAATGAATGAAGAGGCGCGCGTCAGGCGACTTGCGTGACTTCACAGGGCACAATCAAGCTGGCGTGATTGCCTTTTGGCCCTTCATGGACATCGAACTGAACCTGCTGGCCGGCCTTCAGCGTTCTGTATCCCTCCATCTGAATCGTGGAGTAGTGTGCGAAGATATCGTCGCCGCCGCCAATCGGACAGATAAAGCCGAAGCCCTTGGCGTTGTTGAACCATTTAACAGTACCCGTCTCCATGCTTTTACTTCCCTCGCAAGACATTTTGAACAGTAGGTGAGGTCATTGAAGCTGTGAGTCGAGTTTGTTTAAAACTCAATCAGCTTGTGTAAGTAGAATGTAGAGAAACGGTCCTTATCGTCAAGCAAACGGCCCTGGCGCACGGGGAGAAATTCATCAAAATTTGAGGCAGTTAACGCTATTGCAAATTTTGTGATACAGGTCGCGCATGGGCTTTTAGGGCCGTTTTTTCTTAAGGGAAAGGTGGCTTGACAGACATGTTAAACTTAGGAATGGGCGCAGAAATGCGCGCAATCGTAACGCAGAATTTCGACGGAACATTATGGCAAACACAAACGACTGGCTTAATTTTGAACATCTAGCCGAAGATAAAGTACGCGAAGGGTTAAAGCCGCCTTCAATGTATAAAGTCATTCTGAATAATGACGATTATACACCTATGGAATTTGTTATTGACGTTCTGCAAAAGTTCTTTTCTTATGATGTTGAACGTGCAACGCAACTGATGTTGAAAGTTCACTACCACGGAAAGGCGATTTGTGGTGTATTCACTGCAGAAGTGGCGGAAACCAAAGTCGCCCAGGTGAACAATTACGCACGAGAGAATGAACATCCGTTGCTGTGTACGCTGGAAAAAGCCTGAGCCCGTCTCCATATAGGGGAAAGGTCGTCAGAGCGATAATTGGGGGAGGTGCCAAATGCTCAATCAAGAACTGGAACTCAGTTTAAACATGGCTTTCGCCAGAGCGCGCGAGCACCGTCATGAATTTATGACCGTCGAGCATCTGTTGCTGGCATTGCTTAGCAACCCGTCGGCCAGAGAGGCACTGGAAGCCTGTACGGTGGATATCGTGGCTCTGCGACAGGAACTCGAAGCCTTCATCGAACAAACCACGCCGGTGCTGCCAGCCAGTGAAGAGGAGCGTGATACTCAACCAACGCTCAGCTTCCAGCGCGTGTTGCAACGTGCGGTATTCCATGTCCAGTCATCCGGTCGCAGCGAAGTGGCAGGCGCGAACGTGCTGGTCGCCATTTTCAGCGAGCAGGAGTCTCAAGCGGCTTACCTGCTGCGCAAACACGAAGTCAGCCGCCTCGATGTGGTGAACTTCATCTCCCATGGTACGCGTAAAGATGAGCCGGGCCAGCCGCAGAACAATGCGCAGAATCCGGTTAACGAAGAGCAAGCAGGCGGGGAGGAACGTATGGAAAACTTCACCACCAATCTTAATCAGCTTGCTCGTGTCGGCGGAATCGACCCGCTGATCGGCCGCGATAAAGAGCTGGAGCGTGCCATTCAGGTATTGTGCCGTCGCCGTAAGAATAACCCGCTGCTGGTGGGTGAATCTGGCGTGGGTAAAACCGCGATTGCGGAAGGGCTGGCCTGGCGCATTGTGCAGGGCGATGTTCCGGAAGTGATGAAAGATTGCACCATCTACTCGCTGGATATCGGTTCGCTGCTTGCGGGTACCAAGTACCGTGGTGATTTTGAAAAACGTTTCAAAGCGCTGCTCAAACAGCTGGAACAAGATACCAGTAGCATCCTGTTTATCGATGAAATTCACACCATTATCGGTGCGGGTGCCGCGTCCGGTGGACAGGTGGATGCCGCTAACCTGATCAAACCGTTGCTCTCCAGTGGGAAAATCCGCGTGATGGGTTCAACCACCTATCAGGAGTTCAGCAACATCTTTGAGAAGGATCGTGCGCTGGCGCGTCGTTTCCAGAAGATCGACATTACCGAACCTTCTGTCGAAGAAACCGTGCAGATTCTTAACGGACTGAAACCGAAGTATGAAGCTCACCATGATGTGCGTTATACCGCGAAGGCAGTGCGTGCAGCCGTGGAACTGGCGGTGAAATACATCAACGATCGTCATCTGCCGGATAAGGCGATTGACGTGATAGATGAAGCAGGTGCGCGTGCACGTCTGGTGCCGGTGAGTAAGCGTAAGAAAACGGTCAACGTGTCGGATATTGAATCTGTGGTGGCACGTATTGCGCGTATCCCAGAGCAAAGTGTGTCAGCCACCGATCGCGACACGCTGAAAAATCTCGGCGATCGTCTGAAAATGCTGGTGTTTGGCCAGGATAACGCGATTGAAGCACTGACTGAAGCGATCAAGATGAGCCGTGCCGGTCTCGGTCAGGATCGCAAACCCGTGGGGTCATTCCTGTTTGCTGGGCCAACCGGCGTCGGTAAAACCGAAGTGACGGTTCAGTTGGCGAAGGCCCTGGGGATTGAGCTGCTGCGTTTCGATATGTCCGAGTATATGGAGCGCCACACCGTTAGCCGTTTGATCGGTGCACCTCCGGGATATGTTGGTTTCGATCAGGGTGGTTTGCTCACCGATGCGGTGATTAAGCATCCGCATGCGGTGGTGCTGCTGGATGAAATCGAGAAAGCGCACCCGGATGTCTTTAACCTGCTGCTGCAGGTGATGGATAACGGCATGCTGACCGATAACAACGGCCGCAAAGCGGACTTCCGCAATGTGGTGCTGGTGATGACCACCAACGCCGGTGTTCGCGAAACTGAGCGTAAGTCGATTGGTTTGATTCAGCAGGACAACAGCACCGACGCGATGGAAGAGATCAAAAAGATCTTTACGCCTGAGTTCCGTAACCGTCTGGATAACATTATCTGGTTCCGTCATCTGGATACCGCGGTGATCCATCAGGTGGTGGATAAGTTCATCGTCGAGTTGCAAGCGCAACTGGATGCAAAAGGCGTCTCGCTGGAAGTCAGTGATGATGCTCGTGACTGGCTGGCGGATAAAGGTTACGACAAAGCGATGGGTGCCCGTCCAATGGCACGTGCCGTGCAGGAGAATCTGAAGAAACCACTGGCTAACGAACTGCTGTTTGGTTCATTAGTGGATGGCGGTTCAGTCTCGGTGGCGCTGGATAAAGAAAAAAACCAGCTGACCTACCATTTCCTGAGTGCGGAAAAACGGAAAACCGAAGGGACTGTGCACTGAGTTGCAGATAAGAAAAGGCCGGATGAAAATCCGGCCTTTTTTTTCGCGCTCAGTTAATTGCCACAAACGCGAGATGTGGACAACAACTTAGCGACTACGGAAGACAATGCGGCCTTTGCTCAGGTCGTACGGGGTCAACTCGACAGTCACTTTGTCGCCCGTCAGGATGCGGATGTAGTTTTTGCGCATTTTACCGGAGATATGAGCGGTAACCACGTGCCCGTTTTCAAGTTCTACGCGGAACATGGTGTTAGGTAACGTATCCAGTACGGTACCTTGCATTTCAATATTGTCTTCTTTGGCCATCGAATCCTCTGGGGTGAACTACCAAACTGTTGAACCGGCAAGATAATGCCGAATTCCATGATTTATGTAAAGAACCGTTGGCGATTTTGCCAACGCTTCGCCGTGCGTCGCGCCATTGCGCGTGCATTACGGAAAAATTCGGGTGTTTTTATTGACGTCTGCGGGGGATTAGCGGGCTAAGAAGTTGTCGCAATTGGCATCAAGTGCACAACGGTAACAGCTTCGGGAAATGGATGAGATTCCCAACCTGGCAATTCCGGCTCGCCACAGCGAAGCGCGGACGACATACCAAACTCGCTTATTGTATCACTTTTGTCGGGAATTGTGTGCAAAACATCTGCGAGCAGGGTCAAAAAAGGGTTTGTGTTTGCCAGCAACCGCTTAAAACAGGCTGCCACGCCAGTGTTTGCACGTACTGTAAATAATCGACACGCGGGATTTCAACGGCGCCCAACGAAGCCGTATGTGGGTTAAGCACCTGGCAATCAATCAAGCGTCCCTGATGAGCGAGAAAATGCTGAGAGAACACCCACAGCGCAGTTTTTGACGCATTTTCCTGGCGGCTAAACATCGACTCGCCACAAAAAATCTGCCCAAGCGCCAGACCATACATGCCGCCTACCAGCCGATTATCACTCCAGACTTCAATCGAATGCGCGTGACCCAGCTCGTACAAACGCAGCCAGGCGCGTTTCACCTCAAAGGTAATCCAGGTGCCTTCTTGTCTGCCGCTGGCACAGCCTTCCAGTACCTGCGGGAAAGCATGATTCATGGTAACGCGAAAAGGTGAACGGCGATGAAAACGCGCCATGCTGCGGCTGAGATGAAAAGATTCAGGAAGCATCACGGCACGCGGATCGGGCGACCACCATAGAATCGGATCGCCGGGCGAAAACCAGGGGAAAATGCCGCGCTGATAGGCGTTCATCAGTCGGGCAGGGGAGAGGTCGCCGCCCATCGCCAATAATCCATTCGGCTCGCGCAGCGCCATCTCCGGCGGAGGAAAATTTAATGAATCCCGTGAAAGTTGTACCAGTCTCATTGCGTCAATTACCCTTCGGGCTGCTCGCTAAGACTATAGCGCAAAGCGCTGGTGGAAACGCCAATAGCGTCCTGCTTTTGAGATTAATTCGTCATGCGTGCCCGACTCAATAATCTGTCCCTGGTCCATCACGCAAATACGATCCATTGTTGCCAGGCCGCTGAGGCGATGGGTCACCATGATAACCGTCTTACCCTGACTGACCTGGCGCAACAGCGTCAATATCTGCTGTTCGGTGGTGGCGTCCAGGCCTTCGGTGGGCTCATCAAGCAACCATAGATCGCCGTTGTGCAACAGGGCGCGTGCAATGGCCAGGCGGCGCAGTTCGCCTCCCGACAGCGGGCGGCCACCTTCGCCCATCCATGCGTTGAGCCCTTCATCATGTTCCGCCAAATGGGTGAGTCCAACCTGATGCAGTGCTGCATTCAGTTGTTCATCACTGGCGGCAGGGTGTGCCAGCAGTAAATTATCGCGTAACGTCTGACTAAACAGATGCACGCGCTGCGTGACCACGCTGATACGTTGACGCAGACTTTTTTCGTCCCACTCAGCTAGGGGAATATTATTCAGTCGAATGTCACCCTGCTGCGCCTGCCAGCCACGCGTGATCAGTGCCAGCAAACTGGATTTGCCGCAGCCGGTGGGGCCGAGCAGTGCCAGATGCTCACCGGTTCGCAGTGTCAGCGAGAAGTGCCTGAGTACCGGTTCCGGTCGCTGCGGATAGCTGAAAGTGATTTTTTCCAGCGTCAGGCTGATGCCCGAATCAGAGGGCACGGTCGAGGATGGAAAACGAATCAGAGGCGCTTGCTCAATGATTTCCTGTACGCGTTGCGCCGCACCAGTGACCTGCGAAAGCGGCAAAAAGGCGCCTGCTACCGGTGCCAGCGCTTCAAATGCCGCCAGGCCGCAGAACACGAAAAGTGCGATGAATGCGCCAGGTGCGCTATCGCCGCCCACGCCCGCTGCGGAGATCCACAGCAGCAAGACGACGGTTGATCCACTAGTTAACAATAACAGGCTTTGTGCCAGCGCTTGCAGACGATGCTGACGCTGCTGTGCCTGCTGCCAGCGCATTTCCTCCGCATCCAGTTTTTGACGCCATAAGGCCGCAGCACCATAAATTTGCAATTCAGCCAGTCCGGTTACCCATTGCGTCAGTTGCAAACGCCAACTGGCTTGGTGCTGGGCGATGCGATGCCCGGCTGAGGTGCCTAATCGCCAGAACAGCGGCGGCATGAGCAAAAGCGTCAGCAACATCATCCCGCCCAACAGCAGCGCCAGTGGCACATCCAATATCGCCAGACCGCAAGTGACTACCACTATCACTACCGCCGCGCCGACCAGCGGTGAAATGACGCGCAGATAGAGATGGTCTAACGTATCGACATCACTGACAAAGCGGTTAAGCAGTTCGCCCTGTCTGAAACAGGCCAGTTGTTCGGGGGCCAGTGCGATCAGTTTGCTAAAGGTGAACACACGCAAATGCTGCAACACCCTGAAAGTGGCATCGTGACTGACTAAGCGTTCGAAGTAACGCGACGCAGTGCGAGTGATGGCCGCGCCACGCACCCCTGCTGCGGGCAACATATAGTTGAAACTGTAAAGGCCAGCCACGCCAGCCAGCGATGAGGCGGCAAGGAACCAGCCAGATAGGGTGAGCAAGCCGATACTGGCGAGCAAAGTCGCAATGGCTAACACGATGCCCAGACCTAAACGCCAGGGATGACGACGAAACAGGCGCAGAAACGGCAATAGTGGATTCATCAGACAATCTCCTGTTGGCGATGCTGCACCATGGCACGCAACGGCCCGTCCTGAGCAATCAGTTGTTGCCACTGCCCCTGCTGCACCAGTTTCCCGGATTGCATCACCCAAACTTCATCCCAACTGGCAAGATCGTGAAGTTGGTGGGTGATCATGAGGGTGGTTTGCTGTGTGGCGGCCTGGTTTAATGCGCGCAACACATGCTGTTCACTTTGGCTATCAAGACCTGAAACGGGCTCGTCCAGCAGCAGTAGTTGTGCCGGTTTCAACAGTGCACGCGCAACGGCGACGCGTTGTGCCTGGCCAACAGAAAGGCCCATTCCACCATCGCCAATGGATGTGTCGAGGCCTTGCGGTAAACGGGCGAGAAACTCATCCACGCCCGCCTGTTGCAAAACGCTGCGCAGTGTTGCTTCATCCATGCTGCTGTTGAGAGACAGGTTTTCGCGCAACGTGGTCGCGGGCAAATGGGGATTTTGACCGACCCACGCCAGATGCTGCTGCCAGTTCTCACGGCTGATATTCCGCAGTTCATGCCCATTGACCCGCAGCGATCCTTGATAGGGTAGAAAGCCGAGCAACACGTTCATCAGTGCTGATTTACCTGCTCCACTCTGACCCACCAGCGCCACGCGTTTATTCGCCTTAAGCGTAAAATTCAGCGGCTGTGATAACGCTTCACCTTTGGCTGTCATCACCACCAAATCTTGTGCTTCAAGGCTTAAAGGGGTATCGAAAGCGACTGACAGGCTGGAGGCGGAAGCTGGGATTTCCGGACTTTCGTTAAGAAAACGATCCAGTGCATCGGCGCCCCCCACAGCTTGCGCTTTAGCGTGGTAAAAAGTACCCAGATCGCGCAGCGGCTGGAAAAACTCAGGCGCCAGTATCAGCGCGAGGAATCCAGCAAACAAGGTCACGCCAGTGCCGTAATGACCAAAATTGAGTTCGCCAAGATAGGAGAAGCCGAAATAGACCGCGACCACGGCAATTGCCAGTGAGGCAAAGAATTCCAGCACTGCGGAAGAGAGAAAAGCAAGGCGCAGCACTTCCATGGTGCGCTGACGAAAATCCGTGGTGCTTTCAGCAATCGCCTGCTGTTCAGCGGCAGCCCTGTAGAACAGGCGCAAGGTTTCACGCCCGCGCAGGCGGTCATAAAAATCGCCGCTCAGACGCGCCAGTGCGAGGAAGTTGCGACGGTTTGCATCGGCGGCACCCATGCCGACCATCGCCATGAAAATCGGAATCAGCGGTGCGGTCGCGAGCAGGATCAATCCTGCCGCCCAGTTAATCGGGAAGATGGCTATCAGGATGGCGAAGGGAATAAAAACGGCCAGTGACATCTGTGGCAGATACCGCGCGTAATACTCTTGCATCTCTTCAATTTGCTCAAGCAGCAGCGTTGCCCAGCTTCCCGCTGGTTTGCCCTGAACCCAGGCAGGACCTAAATCATTCAGCTTATCCAGTACCTGCTTGCGCAGAGCGCGACGGATGGCAACGCCAGCACGGTAACCCGCCATTTCTCGTGCATAGTGCAGACCTGCGCGAAGAGCAAAGCACAACAGCAGCAGGATGAAATCAGTCAGCAGGGTACCGCGCGGTTGTTGGGCGACAATAAGATTCTGCAGCAGCGAGGCCAGCAACCAGGCTTGAGCAATAATCACCAGTGCACCGGCAAAACCGAATAGCGATGCGGCACGTAAACTTCGTGCGCCATGAAGACGTTGCTGGCGGAGCCAGCGAAGAAGATGTTGCTGCCGTGATTTTTCCATGCGAAGCCGTTTGATCACTGATGGAGAGAGGCAAAACCGGATAAAGTATCCGGAAATAGTAAGCGCATGAACTTTAGCATGCAGGCAATAAAAAAGGCGACCTAAACAGGTCGCCTCTTTGCAATTATGATCAGCTTATTAACAAGTTACAGATCGGTTTTAACAAGCCCGTCAAGATAGCGTTCTGCATCCAGCGCCGCCATACAGCCGGTGCCGGCAGAGGTGATCGCCTGGCGATAAATATGATCCATCACGTCACCCGCCGCAAACACGCCAGGAATGCTGGTCTGGGTCGCATTGCCCTGCAGACCGGACTGCACTTTGATATAGCCGTTTTCCAGCGCCAGCTGGCCGTCGAAAATGGCAGTATTCGGGCTATGACCAATCGCCACAAACAGCCCGGCAACATCCAGCGTTTCCGGCTCTTCACCTTTGGTGGAAAGCAGTTTCACACCGGTGACACCCATCTGATCGCCGACCACTTCTTCCAGTGTGCGATCAGTGTGCAGTACGATGTTGCCGTTGCGCACTTTATCCATCAGACGATCGATCAGGATTTTTTCCGCACGGAAGCTATCACGACGGTGAATCAAATGGACTTTCGCCGCGATATTTGCCAGGTAAAGGGCCTCTTCCACCGCGGTATTACCGCCACCAATCACCGCGACTTCTTGATTGCGATAAAAGAAACCGTCACAGGTCGCACAGGCGGAAACGCCTTTGCCTTTGAACGCTTCTTCAGAGGGCAGGCCGAGATAACGTGCGGAGGCGCCAGTAGCAATGATCAGCGCGTCAGCGGTGTATTCGCCACTGTCCCCCGTTAAACGGAACGGGCGATTCTGCAAATCTACCGTATGAATATGGTCGAAAATAATTTCGGTGTTGAATTTCTCGGCATGCTCTTGCATACGTTCCATCAACGCCGGGCCTGTCAGATCGTTCGGATCGCCTGGCCAATTCTCCACTTCAGTTGTGGTGGTGAGCTGACCGCCTTTTTCCAGCCCGGTAATCAATACCGGATTCAGGTTAGCGCGGGCGGCATAGACTGCCGCAGTATATCCGGCAGGGCCGGAGCCTAAAATGAGCAGCTTACTGTGTTTGGCCGTACTCATGCGTTCCTCAGTTTTTTGCGACAACATAGTTTTTGATTGTAGGGAAATTAGCGCAGCAAAAAAAGGTTTCAGCAATTTTGATAACAATCGCTGCAAGCGGCGTAGTCGATGAGTGCAAATTCTGCACGTCGATTGCGCCAAAAGGGGGCAATGCTCGGCAAATTCTGGTGCAGCAGCATAAAAATTCTCATTTAAAAACAGCAACCCAGAACTCTATCTGGCATCTTGTACTGAATTTGGATGTTTTACTTTGACAATCGCCTGCTGTTTTGCGAAAACATTACCAGAAGCGGAGAATATTTAGCGGTTCAAAACAGAATTTCATTTCTGTTTTGCACGTTTTTGCCGGATAAACTCAGTCTGACATTGGTAATGACGCATGATGTGGACAGACAACATGCGTCATACGGATGGAAGCGTTACTGCACAGACTTATCGTCTTCACTTCAGTAAGGCCCTGAACAATGAGCGTTTTCAGGGTGTGGCAGGTAAAGGGAAGGAATTAAGAGAGACAATAATAATGGTAGACAATAAGAAACGCCCCGGAAAAGATCTGGATCGTATCGACAGAAACATTCTGAATGAATTGCAAAAAGACGGTCGTATTTCTAATGTTGAGCTTTCAAAACGTGTTGGCTTATCACCTACGCCGTGTCTTGAGCGTGTGCGTCGCCTGGAACGTCAGGGCTTCATTTTGGGTTACACCGCACAACTGAACCCACATTATCTGGATGCTTCACTGCTGGTATTTGTTGAGATTACTCTGAATCGTGGTGCGCCAGATGTGTTTGAACAATTTAACGCCGCTGTGCAAAAACTTGAGGAAACTCAAGAGTGTCACCTCGTTTCCGGTGACTTTGACTACCTGTTGAAAACCCGTGTACCGGACATGTCCGCCTACCGTAAGCTTTTGGGTGAAACCTTGCTGCGCCTGCCGGGCGTTAACGACACCCGTACTTACGTGGTGATGGAAGAGGTCAAACAGAGCAATCGTCTGGTGATCAAAACCCGGTAATGCAGGGCAGGTGCAAAACTTGCAGGAATTCGGTACACTCCTGTGAATTCATACAGGACCAGCGTCGGGCTTGCCCGGCGCTGTTGCCTTCTTAATTTACAGGCACCTGGAGAGTTCTCTTGAGCCAGGAATATACAGAAGATAAAGACGTTTCGTTACAACCGCTGAGCAGTGGACGCAGGCTGCTGGAAGCGTTGCTCATCCTTGTGGCCCTGTTCGCCATCTATTTGATGGTGTCGCTGGTTAGCTTCAACCCTTCCGATCCCAGCTGGTCTCAGACCGCCTGGCATGAACCGATCCATAATTTGGGTGGTAGTGTCGGCGCATGGCTGGCGGATACGCTCTTATTCATTTTCGGCGTGATGGCGTATGCCATACCTCCGGTCATCATTGGTTTGTGCTGGATTACATTCCGTCAGCGCGATCGCCAGGATTACATCGATTACTTTGCGGTGGGCTTACGCCTGATTGGCGTGCTGGCGCTGGTGGTGACCACTTGTGGTCTAGCCGCGCTGAACGTCGATGACATCTGGTACTTTGCTTCGGGCGGTGTGATTGGCAGCCTCGTCAGTAATGCGATGGCACCCTGGTTTAGTTCTGCCGGCGGTACTTTAACGCTGATCTGCGTCTGGGCGGCAGGCATAACCCTGTACACAGGCTGGTCGTGGCTGACGATCGCCGAAAAAATCGGGAGCGTGGTGATGGGCGTGCTGACCTTCGCCAGCAACCGCTCTCGTCATGACGAACCCTGGCAGGAAGAAGATGAGTACGAAGAAGAGGAAGAGCATGCCGAACATGCTGCGCCTCAACTGCGTGCTGCGCAATCGCATGATGACGATGATGACGTTCTACTGGCTAAGCCACGTAAGGTGGCTGAGCCTATCGCCGAACAGCTGCCGGATGATCCTCTGCTAGCCAAAGCCAGTGCCGCGACAGCTGCAGCCATTGCTGTGACCGCCGAAGCAGCACACCAGGCGCCAGTTGTGCCTTCCCCCGTGTTCAATGCACCAGCCGAAGCGGCACCTGTTGTTCATACCCCGGAAGTGCGAGCGGCAGAAGCACCTGTTGCGGTACCGCCTGCGCCTGAACCGGTTATTCAACCAGCACCGCCGCTGTATCGCTTTGAAGTTCCGGGCGAACCTGCACCTTCAGCGTTTTCACCCGTTGATGACGATGAAGGGCCACGCATGGGGAACTGGCAGGATGCCGCTCAATCATCTGCTTCTCTGAACACTGCGGCAGCCGCAGCAGTGGGGGCAGCTGCAGCGAAAACGGCTTCTGCGTATACACCCGCTTTCGATGTGGTGCCGGAGCGCGATTACAACCCGCAGGTGAAGCAGGGTATTGGCCCTGAATTGCCGCGTCCGAACAAAGTTAAACTGCCAACACGTCGTGAACTGGCTTCTTACGGCATTAAGTTGCCGTCACAGCGTATGGCGGAAGACAAAGCGCGAGAAGAAGCCGAACAGCAACTGCCTGAAATGACCGCGACCTATCATGAACCGTTACAGGATCATGAAGAGGATGCCGCGTTGCAGGAAGCCCAACTGCGTGAAGCGTTTGCGTCTCAGCAACAGCAGCGTTATGCAGAGACCGGACAGCATCAAGTCGAAGAAGATGAAGAGGCTTTACATCAGGCGCAGTTGGCTAATCAGTTTGCCGCTCAGCAGCAACAACGCTATCAGCAATCAAAAACCAATGAAGGCCCAGTATTTAACCTTGATACTTCATCAGCCTTTGATTTTTCGCCAATGAAAGATTTGGTCGATGACGGCCCAAGCGAGCCATTGTTTACCATCGCTGCCACGCCTGAGCCGGAAGCGCCTGCGCAATGGCAGCAGCCTGTCGCACGGCAACCTGAAGCGCCTGCGCAGTGGCAGCAGCCTGCCGCACCGCAATCTGAAGCACCTGCGCAGTGGCAACAACCTGCAGCACCCCAGCCGGAAGCCATGCCATCGCTGAATGAGCACAATAGCCCATGGTCATCGCCCGAGACCGAAAGCTATGCTGCGCCAGCAGAAGCGCCTCAACCGGTCGCACCTGCGCAAGATAGCCTGTTCCATCCGTTCCTGGTTCGTCATGAACGTCCGCTGGAAAAGCCTTCTACGCCGCTGCCGACGCTTGATTTGCTGACCTCTCCGCCTTCGGAAGAGGAACCGGTGGATATGTTCGCGCTTGAGCAGACAGCACGTCTGGTTGAAGCGCGTCTGGCCGATTATCGTGTGAAGGCTGAGGTGGTGGGCATCTCGCCTGGCCCGGTTATCACCCGCTTTGAGCTGGATCTTGCTCCTGGCGTGAAAGCCGCGCGTATCTCTAACCTGTCGCGCGATTTGGCCCGTTCGCTCTCTGCCGTCGCGGTGCGTGTGGTGGAAGTGATTCCAGGCAAACCTTACGTCGGCCTGGAATTACCGAACAAACATCGCCAAACCGTGTATCTGCGCGAAGTGCTGGATTGCGACAAGTTCCGTGATAACCCGTCACCGTTGTCAGTGGTGCTGGGTAAAGACATTTCGGGCCAGCCGGTGGTGGCCGATCTGGCGAAGATGCCGCATCTGCTGGTTGCCGGTACGACCGGTTCCGGTAAGTCGGTTGGTGTGAACACCATGATCATCAGCATGCTGTATAAAGCCACACCAGAAGAAGTGCGCTTTATCATGATCGACCCGAAAATGCTGGAGCTCTCCGTCTACGAAGGCATTCCGCATTTGCTGACTGAGGTGGTCACCGACATGAAAGATGCAGCGAACGCGCTGCGCTGGAGTGTGGGTGAGATGGAACGCCGCTATAAACTGATGTCTGCGCTGGGCGTGCGTAATCTTGCCGGTTACAACGAGAAAATTGAGCAGGCTGCTGCCATGGGGCGTCCAATTCCAGACCCGTTCTGGAAGCCGGGTGACAGCATGGACACTACGCCGCCAGTGCTGGAAAAACTGCCGTATATCGTGGTGTTGGTCGATGAATTCGCCGATCTGATGATGGCGGTGGGCAAGAAAGTTGAAGAGTTGATTGCTCGCCTGGCACAGAAAGCGCGTGCGGCGGGTATTCACCTGGTGCTGGCAACCCAGCGTCCGTCGGTGGATGTGATTACCGGCTTGATCAAAGCCAACATCCCAACGCGTATCGCCTTTACGGTGTCCAGTAAAATTGACTCACGTACCATTCTTGATCAAGGCGGCGCGGAATCACTGCTGGGGATGGGTGACATGCTGTACATGCCGCCTAACTCCTCAATGCCGGTGCGTGTCCACGGTGCCTTCGTGCGCGATCAGGAAGTGCATGCGGTGGTGCAGGACTGGAAAGCACGTGGACGTCCGCAATACATCGACAGCATTACCGCGGGTGAAGAGAGCGAGAGCACAGCGGGCGGTCTTGATGGTGATGAAGAGCTTGATCCGCTGTTCGATCAGGCGGTCTCATTTGTGGTCGAGAAACGTCGCGCCTCTATCTCCGGGGTTCAGCGTCAGTTCCGTATTGGTTACAACCGTGCAGCGCGCATCATTGAACAGATGGAAGCGCAGGGTATTGTCTCTGAACCGGGCCATAATGGTAACCGCGAGGTGCTATCACCGCCGCCGCATGAGATGTAATCTAGCGCACGCCATGACTTACTTCTGGGCCAGTTAACACTGGCCCGTTGTTTATCTGCAGAACGATCCCCATATCGTTGGGAGCTTTCGGCTTTTTCTTCTGTCGAACAGACAGAGCGGCAACTACGTTTAATGCAGTAAGTGTCGGGAAACCATGAATAAGGAATCGAATCAGATGAAATTACGCGTTATTGCCTGCGGCCTGCTGGCCGGTTTTGTTTCTTCGTCGGTATTGGCGGATGCGTCGAGCGATTTGCAGCAGCGTCTGAACAAAGTGAACAGCTTCCATGCCAGCTTTAGCCAGAAAGTGACAGATGGCAGCGGTGCAAATGTACAGGATGGTGAAGGTGAGCTGTGGGTTAAACGCCCAAGCTTATTCAACTGGCATATGACCGCGCCAGACGAAAGCGTGATTATCTCCGACGGTAAAAACCTGTGGTTCTATAATCCGTTCGTCGAGCAAGCCAGCGTTAGCCTGCTGCAGAACGCCACCAGCAATACGCCATTCATGCTGATTGCCCGAAATCAGCCAAGCGACTGGCAGCAGTACAACATCAAGCAGCAGGGTGATAATTTCGAACTGACGCCAAAAAGCAGCGATGGCAACCTGAAGCAATTCACCATCAACGTCTCTACATCCGGCACCATCAACAAATTCAGTGCGATTGAGCAAGATGGTCAACACAGTGATTATCAGCTGAAGAGCCAGAAAAACGGTGCGATTAGCCCAGATAAGTTCACCTTTACACCGCCAAAAGGGGTAACGGTGGACGATCAACGTCAGTGAGGTCGCGGTGAGTAACCTGTCCCTGGATTTCGCCTCTTCAAATGAGTTCCAGCCGCTGGCCGCGCGTATGCGGCCAGGCACATTGCAGCAGTATATCGGGCAACAGCATCTGCTGGCGGCGGGTAAACCGCTGCCGCGCGCGATTGAAGCCGGGCATTTGCACTCAATGATTTTGTGGGGGCCGCCAGGAACAGGGAAAACAACACTGGCAGAGATCATTGCGCACTATGGCAAGGCGGATGTCGAGCGAATTTCTGCCGTGACATCCGGCGTGAAAGAGATCCGTGAAGCCATCGAGCGCGCGCGGCAGAATCGTCAACTGGGCCGCCGTACCATCCTGTTTGTGGATGAGGTTCATCGTTTTAATAAAAGCCAGCAGGATGCATTCCTGCCCCATATTGAAGATGGCACCATTACCTTTATCGGTGCGACCACCGAGAATCCATCGTTTGAACTCAACTCGGCACTGCTATCGCGTGCTCGTGTCTATCTGCTGAAATCGCTCACCACGGAAGATATTGAACAGGTGCTCACCCAGGCGATGGAGGATAGTGCGCGGGGTTACGGTAACAGCGACATTCTGCTCCCAGAAAACACCCGGCGCATGATTGCTGAGTTGGTTTACGGCGATGCACGTCGTGCGCTGAATACGCTGGAAATGATGGCGGATATGGCAGAGAGCAACGCGCAAGGTCAGCGTGAGCTGACGCCACAGCTGCTGAATGAAGTCTCGGGAGAAAGGGCGGCGCGTTTTGATAATAAAGGCGATCGTTTCTACGATCTGATTTCGGCGCTGCATAAATCCGTGCGCGGTTCGGCGCCAGATGCCGCTCTCTACTGGTATGCCCGCATCATCACGGCCGGGGGTGATCCGCTGTATGTTGCACGCCGTTTACTGGCGATCGCTTCGGAAGATGTGGGCAACGCCGATCCACGCGGTATGCAGGTGGCTATTTCGGCTTGGGACTGTTTCACTCGCGTCGGGCCTGCAGAAGGTGAGCGCGCCATCGCACAGGCGATCGTCTATCTGGCCTGCGCGCCCAAAAGTAATGCGGTTTACACGGCGTTCAAGGCGGCCATGCGCGACGCACGAGAATTCCCGGATTATGATGTGCCAGAGCACCTGCGCAATGCGCCCACCAAATTAATGAAAGAGATGGGGCTGGGCAAAGAGTATCGTTATGCACATGACGAACCCAATGCTTACGCTGCCGGAGAGGTGTTCTTCCCACCTGAAATGGCGCAAACGCGCTACTATCAACCCACCAATCGGGGGCTTGAAGGGAAAATCGGCGAAAAACTCGCCTGGTTGGCTGAACAGGATCAAAATAGCCCGATAAAACGCTACCGCTGATAAACGCCTTACGGTAAGGTGAGCAAGTATTTCAATGCATTCCAGTGGGATGCATCCCTTCATTCGTTCAACCAACCTTAATTACACAGGATAAGCATGCTCGATCCCAATCTGCTGCGTAATGAGCCAGACGCAGTCGCTGAAAAACTGGCACGCCGAGGATTCAAACTGGATGTGGAAACGCTGCGTTCGCTCGAAGAGCGTCGTAAAGTACTGCAGGTAGAAACTGAAAATCTGCAGGCAGAGCGTAACTCCCGATCCAAATCCATCGGTCAGGCCAAAGCGCGTGGGGAAGACATCGAGCCACTGCGTCAGGAAGTGAACGTGCTAGGCGAACGCCTGGATGCGGCGAAGGTTGAGCTGGATACACTGCAAAACACCATCCGCGATTTTGCCCTCTCGCTGCCTAACCTGCCGGTCGATGAAGTGCCGCTGGGTAAAGACGATAGCGAGAATCAGGAAGTCAGCCGCTGGGGCCAGCCGCGCCAGTTCGATTTCCCGGTAAAAGACCACGTTGAGCTGGGTGAAGCCGTTAAAGGGCTGGATTTTGCCGCTGCAGTGAAACTGACCGGTTCACGTTTCATCGTGATGCAGGGGCAGATCGCTCGCCTGCATCGTGCGCTCAGCCAGTTCATGATTGATCTGCACACTCAACAGCACGGTTATCTGGAAACCTACGTGCCGTATCTGGTCAACCATGAGACGCTGTTTGGTACGGGCCAATTACCTAAGTTTGGTGAAGACTTGTTCCACACCAAGCCTTTGGGTGAAGAAGCGGGCAGCAGCAACTACGCACTGATCCCGACGGCGGAAGTGCCGCTGACCAACCTGGTGCGTGATGAGATCGTGGAAGAAGAAAATCTGCCGATCAAACTCACCGCGCACACGCCGTGCTTCCGCTCTGAAGCAGGTTCTTACGGACGCGACACGCGTGGTCTGATTCGTATGCACCAGTTCGACAAAGTTGAGATGGTGCACATTGTTGCGCCTGAGACTTCAATGGACGCACTGGAAGAGTTGGTTGGTCATGCTGAGAAAGTCCTGCAGTTGCTGAACCTGCCGTACCGTAAGGTGCTGCTGTGTACTGGTGATATGGGCTTTGGTTCCGCCAAAACCTACGATCTGGAAGTGTGGCTGCCGGCGCAGGATACCTATCGTGAGATCTCTTCTTGTTCCAACATGTGGGATTTCCAGGCGCGTCGCATGCAGGCTCGCTGCCGCAGTAAAACCGACAAGAAGCCTCGCCTGGTGCATACGCTGAACGGTTCAGGCCTGGCAGTTGGACGTACATTGGTGGCGGTGCTGGAAAACTACCAGCAGGCTGACGGCCGTATCGAAGTACCAGAAGTGCTGCGTCCCTATATGGGCGGATTGGAAATCATTGGTTAACCCCAGCTTTCTGATAGTCAAACCCGGCAATGCCGGGTTTTTTATTTTCAGGAGCGAGCGATTATTTTTTAGTAAGAATTAATCAGAAATAAACGTCATCGTCAGCAGAGTCTCTCAAAACACTAAAATCCATAAATTCATGAAGATAGCGATGAGTTATGGTGATGATATATCTCCTCTAAGCTGCTGAAGATAAAAATAATAAATTGTTCAGCAGCAAATTGTGCTGTGGTGATTTTTTGCCCGTTGACTTTAAAATAGCGAATGGCAAACTGCGCGCAATTATCTCCATTTCTTTGGTTTTTAATCCCTATGTCTACCTGGTCACGCCCCGTCGTGTTGCTGCTCTGCGGCTTAATGCTCATGACGGTGTCTATTGCTGTGCTTAATACGCTGGTACCGCTTTGGCTTACTCACGATCAACTGCCGACATGGCAGGTGGGTATGGCCAGCTCAGCCTATTACACCGGGAATCTGCTGGGGACATTGCTGGCGGGCTGGTTAATCAACCGCTATGGCTTTAATCGCTGTTTCTATCTGGCCAGCGCCCTGTTTGCCGTCGCAACCATGGGAATGGTGTTGTTAGAAGGCTTCTACAGCTGGACTGCGCTGCGTTTTGTTGCGGGTGTTGGTTGCGCGCTGATCTGGGTGGTGGTGGAGAGTGCGTTGCTGTGCAGCGGTACAGTGCGTAATCGCGGTCAACTGTTGGCTGCCTATATGATCATCTACTATCTCGGCACGGTAGCGGGTCAGTTGCTGGTGAGTCGCGTTTCGACTGAGCTCCTGCAGGTGATCCCATGGGTTACCGCGCTGATCGTCTGTGCCGTGCTGCCGGTGGTCTTCCTGCGTGTTAATGCCAGCTCCGCGACTGAAGAGGCTTCTACCGGTCGCATCTGGACCATGTTGCGCCGTCGCAGCTCACGTCTGGGCATTAACGGCTGCATTATTTCCGGTATTGTATTGGGCTCACTGTATGGACTGATGCCGCTATATCTGTCCCATCGGGGAATGAGTGATGCTAACGTCGGTTACTGGATGGCGTTGCTGGTGAGTTCAGGCATCGTCGGTCAATGGCCAGTGGGACGTCTTGCCGACCGCTTTGGCCGTCTGATGGTGTTGCGCGTTCAGGTGTTTGTGGTCATTTTAGGGGCGATTGCCATGTTGGGCGATACTGCCATGGCGCCTGCGCTGTTTGTGCTGGGGCTGGCTGGCTTCACGCTCTATCCAGTGGCGATGTCATGGGCATGTGAAACCGTTGCGCACCATGAACTGGTTGCGATGAATCAGGCGCTGCTGTTTAGCTACACCATCGGCAGCCTGGTCGGGCCGGGTATGACATCGATGCTGATGCAAAATTACTCTGACCGATTGCTGTTTGTGATGATTGCGGCCGTCGCGTTAGTGTATCTGGTGATGCTGCTGCGTAAGGCCGATCAGCACGCCACGCCAATTGCACATGCATAATATCTGAATGAACAAATGAAAAAAGGGAGCGTTAAGCTCCCTTTTTTGTCAGTACATCACTTCGTGACCATATCCTGTCAGAATACTTTTGACCCGTTCCATGGTCTCTTTACTGGGTGGTTTTACCCCATCCAGCTTGTACTCTTCACCCATGGCAATCCATTTGTGCTTGCCCAGTTCATGGTAGGGTAGCAGCTCAATCTTCTCGACGTTCTCCATATCCTTCGTAAATTCGCCGAGGCGATGGGCAGAGTCATCATCATCGGAATAGCCAGGCACCACGACAAAGCGAATCCAGGTACGTTTGCCTTTCTTCTGCAGATAGCGCGCGAAATCGAGGGTGCGATGATTAGAGACGCCAACCAGAATCTGGTGCACATCATCATTGATTTGTTTTAGGTCGAGCATCACCAGATCGGTGGCATCCAGCAGTTCGTCGATCACTGGATCGTAACGACGTACAAAGCCGTTGGTATCCAGACAAGTATGAATGCCCTCCGCCTTGCAGGCACGGAACCAATCGCGCACAAACTCGGCCTGTAAGATCGCTTCCCCTCCAGATGCTGTCACACCGCCGCCAGAGGCATTCATAAAGTGGCGATACGACAACGCATCTTTCATCAGGTCATCCACCGTGACTTCTTTACCTCCATGCGTGTCCCAGGTATCGCGATTATGGCAGTAGAGGCAGCGCATCAGGCAGCCCTGAAAGAAGGTGATAAAACGGATGCCGGGACCGTCAACGGTGCCGCAGGATTCGAATGAGTGGATACGACCGATGGTTGACATTGCGATGTATTCTCCGGGTTAGCCTTAACAACAGGCGGCACAATCTGTGTTGTGCTCTTGGATTAAAGTCGATTTTGCCAGGCTGCCAGCGAAAGCAAACTGGCAAAACAGACTTGTGGAGAAAAGGCTCCCGCAGGAGCCTTTACATTTCAGGGGAGGATTACAGGGACTGAGTGAACGTACGGGTAATCACATCCTGCTGCTGCTCTTTGGTCAGCGAGTTAAAGCGCACAGCATAACCGGAAACACGAATGGTCAGCTGTGGATATTTCTCCGGATGTTCCATCGCATCCAGCAGCATCTCACGGTTCATGACGTTGACGTTAAGGTGCTGACCGCCCTCGATATTGGCTTCATGGTGGAAGTAACCATCCATCAGGCCCGCAAGGTTGGTTTTACGCACGTTGTCATCTTTACCCAGTGCATTTGGCACGATGGAGAAGGTATAGGAAATACCATCTTTCGCGTAAGCAAACGGCAGTTTGGCAACAGAGGTCAGTGAGGCAACGGCACCTTTCTGATCGCGACCGTGCATAGGGTTAGCACCTGGACCGAATGGCGCACCTGCACGACGACCATCAGGGGTGTTACCGGTTTTCTTACCGTACACCACGTTAGAGGTGATGGTCAGCACCGACTGGGTAGGTACTGCATTACGATAGGTTTGCAGTTTCTGAATTTTCTTCATGAAACGTTCAACCAGGTCACACGCCATATCATCGACGCGTGAATCGTTGTTACCAAACTGCGGATACTCGCCTTCAATCTCGAAATCTACGGCCAGACCATCCGCATCACGCACGGCTTTTACTTTGGCATATTTAATGGCAGACAGGGAATCCGCCGCCACTGACAAGCCTGCGATACCACACGCCATGGTGCGATAGACGTCACGGTCATGCAGCGCCATCAGTGAAGCTTCATAGCTGTACTTATCATGCATGTAATGGATGATATTCAATGAAGTGACATACTGTTTAGCCAGCCAATCCATGAAGTGATCCAGACGTGCCATCACCGTGTCGAAATCCAGAATTTCATCAGTGATTGGCGCTTCTTTCGGGCCAACCTGCATTTTCAGTTTTTCGTCCACGCCACCGTTGATTGCATACAGCAGTGTTTTAGCGAGGTTGGCGCGGGCGCCGAAGAACTGCATCTGTTTGCCGACAATCATTGGGCTCACACAGCAGGCGATCGCGTAGTCATCGTTATCAAAGTCAGGACGCATCAGATCGTCATTCTCATACTGCAATGAAGACGTATCGATAGAGACTTTGGCCGCATATTTCTTAAAGTTAACCGGCAGCTTTTCTGACCACAGAATGGTCATGTTAGGTTCCGGTGATGGGCCCATGGTGTACAAGGTGTTCAGGAAGCGGAAGGTACTTTTGGTGACTAAAGTACGGCCATCGACACCCATACCGGCCAGAGACTCGGTTGCCCAGATTGGGTCACCTGAGAATAGTTCGTCATATTCTGGAGTGCGCAGGAAACGTACCATACGCAGTTTCATCACCAGGTGGTCAATTAACTCCTGCGCGCCTTCTTCAGTCAGTTTGCCCGCTTTAATATCACGGTCGATATAAACATCGAGGAAGGTGGATACGCGACCGAATGACATCGCGGCGCCGTTCTGTGATTTCACCGCGGCCAGATAGCCGAAGTAGGTCCACTGTACAGCCTCTTGCGCTGTGGTAGCGGGCAGAGAAATATCAGAGCCGTATTTGGCAGCCATTTCTTTAATCTGGCCAAGCGCACGGTGTTGCTCGGAGATTTCTTCACGCAGGCGGATGGTGGCTTCAAGATTGACACCATTTTCCATATCGCTTTGCAGTGAATTGAACTGCGCCACTTTATCTTTCATCAGATAATCGATGCCGTACAGCGCCACGCGGCGATAGTCACCGATGATACGACCACGACCATAAGCATCTGGCAGACCGGTTAAGACACCGGATTTACGGCAGCGCAGAATATCAGGGGTATAGACATCGAACACACCCTGGTTATGAGTTTTACGATAGTCGGTAAAGACTTTTTTCAGGGCTGGGTCGAGTTCACGGCCATAAACCTTACAAGAGCCCTCGACCATTTTGATGCCGCCAAACGGTATAATGGCGCGTTTCAGTGGAGCTTCAGTCTGCAGACCTACGATGGTCTCCAGCGATTTATTGATATAACCCGCATCATGTGACGTGATGGTAGAAGCCAGGTCGGTATCGAAATCAACCGGTGCATGGGTGCGGTTCTCAATCTTAATACCTTCCAGCACGCTGTCCCACAGTTTAGTGGTGGCGGGTGTGGCGCCTGCGAGGAAAGATTCGTCACCTTCATAGGGGGTGTAGTTTTTCTGGATAAAGTCACGTACGTTGACACCGTTCTGCCATTCGCCGGCGCTAAATCCTTCCCAGGCTGACGCCATTTTTTCGTTAAGTTCGGACATGATATACCTGCCTTATTTAGGGAGACTCTGACGATGACGTGCCCTTGAGCACGCCCGTATCAATTGCTTAGTGAACCGGCTCATCACCACGAAGATAGATGACCCAGTAGGTCAAACCGACTAACAATCCGCCGCCGATAATGTTGCCGATTGTCACGGGAATAAGGTTGTTAACAATAAAGTCGCCAACGCTGAGAGAGGGGAACTGTGCGGCGCTGGAGACGGCCAGTTGCCAGAATTCCGGGCTGGCGAAGTCGCGAATGACAATGGCCATAGGGATTAAAAACATGTTGGCGATGCTGTGCTCAAATCCGCTGGCAACGAACATCCCGACCGGCAATATCATGGCAAACATTTTGTCAAACAGACTGCGGCCGGAGTAACTCATCCATACGGCCAGGCAAACCATCAGATTAGCCAGTGTGCCGAGGCTAACGGCCTCAATAAACGTGTGATGCATTTTGTGATCGGCGGTTTGCAGGACGTTCAACCCCCACGCACCGTTGGCAACCATATGTTCACCTGCTAACCAAATCAGCGCGACAAAGAACAGCGCACCAAACAGGTTACCGATATAGACATTCAGCCAATGACGACCGAGTTGCATCCAGGTGATGCGCCCGCTGGCTTTCGCCACCACAATCAAAACCGTCGAAGTGAAAAGGTCCGCGCCACATACCACAACCAGCATCAAACCCAGAGAGAAGCAGATACCGCCAATCAGTTTCGCAATACCATAGGGCATCGCGCCACTACCGGTGGTGGCAGTAATGTAGAAAACAAATGCGATAGAAATAAATACGCCAGCAGTGATGGCTAAGAAGAAGGTGGTTAAAGGATGTTTAGTGGCTTTATAGACGCCGGCATCTTCAGCAACTTTCGCCATGGCCGCGGGTAATAATGCATTAAAAGGGTTGTCAGCTTTCACACTAACGCTCTCCTGAAATTGTCTGTAAAGATACTAACAAAGGAGTATAGGTCAGGAATTGATGTGGATCATAAATGGCAGGGAGGTACGGGGTAAGCGAGGCGTTAAGCTAAGGAATTTTCATGTAAAAATTTGAATTATAACAACTAAAAAATTTTTAATTTATGCAAAATAAGTTTAATGGGGGTCTTTGAAATTGACTTAATGTTAATTCAGTTTAATCAATGAAACTGAATTGTTAATTATCAATATTCAATGTTGAGTATGACAATTTGAGGCAAAAAAAATGGCACCGGGATTAATCAGTGCCATTCTCAACGTTAGCAAAAATATCGCGCTAAGCGCCCGTGAATATTACTTTGACCAATAGTTACGTTTTGCTGCCTGCAGTTTTTCGTAGGCGGCCAGCAGGGCCTGATGAGCCGGGAAGGCTTTCAGATCCAGGTCTACCGCTTGCAGGCCGTAGAATGGTGCTTCACCGCTGATCGCTGCAGAAGCGGCATCAACGGCGTTTTCGCCATACATCCGCACAAAGGCACGATGATATTGCAGAGGATCGCGTTCTTCCTCCATGGCGAGCAACAGCAGGGTTTGCAGGCAACGGTAATAGTTGGCGCGTTCAGCGCTGAAGATTGACTGGTTGAACTCCATGGTCCATTCCGTCCAGATCAGAGCCTGATCCAAATCTCCGCCCGCCAATGCCAGCATGGCTTTCAGCTCGCCAATACGAAGGGTGTACCAGCCATTGTCTTTACCTGACGCCAGACCCAGCAGCTCACGGACGCGAGTGAAGTCGTCATGACCTTCTTCATCCAACTGCTCGATGAGGTTCAAATACGCCTCCGGTTCCCACTCACTGGCTGGCAGCGCCAGCAACGTTTCACGCAGCGGCGCGCCCATGCTGTTGTTGGCCAATAACAGGTCTTCTGCCGGATAAATATCTGACATGCCCGGTACGATGATACGGCAGGCGTAAACGCCCAGATGCTCATAATCCGCGATGTAAACCTCTTGATCTTCCGCGCGGAAGATAGCCATCAGCGTATCAAACTCTTCGTGCGTGCTGCCTGAGAAACTCCAGTCGACGAAAGGATAATCCGCATCATCTTTGAACATGTCCCAGGAGATTAAACCACTGGAATCGATAAAGTGGGTTTCCAGGTTGGCGTGTTCAGCCACTTCTTCATCATCAAAGGTCGGTGGGGTGAAGACATCCAGGTCTTTCAGCCCACGGCCCTGGAGCAGTTCAGTAACGGTACGTTCCAATGCCACACCAAAGTCAGGGTGCGCGCCGAATGAAGCAAAGCAAGTGCCGTTGGCCGGGTTAAACAACACTACGCAGATAACCGGGTACTTGCCGCCCAGTGAAGCATCGTAGGAGAAGATCGGGAAACCTTCGGCTTCCAGACGTTCAATCGCCTCAATCACGCCGGGGTAACGCTGCATCACTTCAGCAGGAATTTCTGGCAGGCTAATTGACTCAGCGATAATGCGGTTTTTGATGTGGCGCTCAAAGACTTCAGACAGGCCTTGTACACGCGCTTCATTCGCGGTGTTACCGGCAGACATGCCGTTAGAAACATACAGGTTGCCGATGATGTTCATCGGGATGTACACCGTCTGCTGGTCGGATTGACGAGTAAATGGCAGGCCGCAGATACCACGGTCAACATTACCTGACTGCAGGTCAATCAGATCTGAGGCGCTCAGACTATCTTCTGGATCGTAAAATTTCTGCAGACGCGCATCCAGAATCCCTGCTGGTAAACTGTCATCGTCGGTCAATGGGAACCACTTCTCATTCGGGTAGTGAACGAAATCGCCGTTGGCGATGGACTGACCGAGCCAGAAATCGGCGAAGAAGTAGTTGGTTGAGAGACGCTCAAAATATTCGCCTAACGCCGAAGCCAGTGCCGCTTTCTTACTGGCACCTTTACCATTGGTAAAGCACAGCGGGCAGTCGCGATCGCGGATATGCACAGACCAGACGTGTGGAACCGGGTTCAGCCAGGAGGCTTCTTCAATGTTGAAGCCCAGGTCCTGCAGTTTGTGCTGGAAACGTGCGATGGAGTCTTCCAGTGCGGCGTCTTTTCCTGGAATAAACGTTTGCGTCATGTTGGCGCTCTCTCAAGTCGATGGGGTGGGCGTAAAGCGCGCAATGATACGGGTTTTGCGCCTGCTTCGCTATTCAGTGGTCTAAATTTATCGCGGTATTGTCATGGCTATTTCATCACCTGGCAGCATTCTGATTTTACATCGGGAATCTCCCTCACAAAATTCCGTGGCTTATTGCATTTATGACATAAGCTGCGGTGGAGCCCGCCCCGGAATTGTGATCGCTATCGGATTAATGATTGCAGCCATTCGGAGGCAATGATAAAACCGATACGGTATTCATAACCGTTCGATATGACAGTGGTGAGGGGAAATGACGCAGGTTTATAATTTTAGCTCCGGCCCAGCGATGCTGCCGGTAGAAGTGCTCCGTCGTGCAGAACAAGAACTGACAAACTGGCACGGATTAGGCACCTCTGTAATGGAGATCAGCCATCGCAGTAAAGAGTTCATTGCTGTCGCTGAAGCCGCAGAACAGGATTTTCGAGATCTGCTGAAGATCCCATCGAACTACAAAGTTTTATTCTGCCATGGTGGCGCTCGCGCGCAGTTCGCAGCTATCCCGGGTAACCTGTTAGGTGATGCGAAATCCGCTGACTATATTGATGGCGGCTACTGGGCACACAGCGCGATCAAAGAAGCTGAAAAATATTGCACCCCGAACACCATCGACGTCAAAACCACGCTTAACGGTAAACGTGCTTTGTTACCGATGCGTGAATGGCAGCTCAACGATGATGCTGCCTATGTGCATTTCTGCCCGAATGAAACCATTGATGGTATTGCTATCGATGAAGAGCCTGACTTTGGTGACAAAGTCGTGGTGGCTGATCTTTCTTCAACCATTATGTCTCGCCCAATCGATGTCAGCCGTTACGGTGTGATCTACGCAGGCGCACAGAAAAACATCGGTCCAGCGGGATTAACGCTGGTGGTGGTGCGTGAGGATCTGCTGGGCAAAGCGCAGCGTTATGTGCCTTCTATCCTTGATTACAAGGTGCTGGCTGAAAACGAATCCATGTTCAACACACCGCCGACTTTTGCCTGGTACCTCTCTGGTCTGGTATTCAAATGGCTGAAAGAGAAGGGCGGTGTTGCTGAGATGGATAAGGTCAATCAGGCGAAAGCAGACCTGCTCTATGGCGTCATTGATAACAGCAGCTTCTACCGTAACGATGTTGCCGCTGCGAACCGTTCACGTATGAACGTGCCGTTCCAGCTGGCTGATGCCGCGCTGGACAAAGTGTTTCTGGACGAGTCTCTGCAGGCAGGCCTGCATGCACTGAAAGGACACCGCGTGGTTGGCGGTATGCGTGCGTCGATCTACAATGCGATGCCGCTGGAAGGGGTGAAAGCCCTGACTGAGTTCATGATCGACTTCGAACGTCGTCACGGCTAATTACTCATCATCGGCCAGCCTGGCTGGCCACTGGCCCCGTTAAACAACGGGGTTTTGTCTTTTCTGGAGATTTGGTTTCACATGCAGGACTCCCTGACTCTACAACCGATTGCTCGCGTTGACGGCACGGTAAACTTACCGGGTTCAAAAAGCGTTTCTAACCGTGCATTGTTATTGGCCGCGCTGGCCAACGGCACGACTCGCCTGACCAATTTGCTGGACAGCGATGACGTTAAACACATGCTGAATGCGCTGAAGGCGCTGGGCGTCAATTACACGCTCTCTGCCGATCGTACCGTGTGCGAAGTGGTGGGAAATGCAGGTCCGCTGCACAGTGACCAGGCCCTGGAACTCTTTCTGGGCAACGCCGGTACTGCTATGCGTCCGCTGGCTGCCGCACTATGCCTGGGTCAACAGTCGATTGTGCTGACTGGCGAACCTCGCATGAAAGAGCGCCCAATTGGTCATCTGGTGGATGCGTTGCGTCAGGGCGGAGCCAAAATTGATTACCTGGAGCAGACGGATTATCCGCCGCTGCGTCTGAACGGCGGGTTTGTAGGTGGCGATGTCAGTGTGGACGGTAGTGTTTCTAGCCAGTTCCTGACCGCATTGCTAATGACCGCTCCGCTGGCACCGAAAGACACTGTGATTACCATCAAAGGTGATCTGGTTTCTAAGCCGTACATTGATATTACACTGCACCTGATGCGTTGTTTTGGTGTCGAAGTCGATAACCAGAACTACCAGCGCTTTGTGGTGAAAGGCCAGCAGCAGTATCAATCTCGGGGCGATTATCTGGTGGAGGGCGATGCCTCTTCTGCCTCTTATTTCCTCGCCGCCGCCGCCATTAAAGGTGGAACGGTTCGCGTAACCGGGATTGGCCGCAACAGCGTTCAGGGCGACATCCGCTTTGCTGATGTGCTGGAAAAAATGGGTGCGGTGATCGAGTGGGGTGATGACTATATTGCCTGCACACGAGGTTCTCTGACCGCGATTGATATGGACATGAACCATATTCCAGATGCGGCGATGACCATTGCCACCACGGCGTTGTTCGCGGAAGGCACCACCTTGATGCGAAATATCTACAACTGGCGTGTGAAAGAGACTGACCGCTTAGCGGCGATGGCGACCGAATTGCGCAAAGTGGGTGCGGAAGTAGAAGAAGGTCACGATTTTATTCGTGTCACTCCACCGGCTCAGCTTCAGCATGCGGATATTGGCACTTATAACGATCACCGCATGGCGATGTGCTTTGCGCTGGTGTCGTTATCGGACACGCCTGTCACCATTCTTGATCCCGGCTGCACGGCGAAAACCTTCCCGGATTACTTCCAGCAGTTGGCGAAAATCAGCCAGACCTCTTGATCACGCTACCCGGTACGCTTGTGCCGGGTTTCCTCGCTCTCTTCTGGTCTTGTTGGGCGGAAATTCTTCTGAATCTGTCGAAAATTCTGGCGCTGTCTACGCTAAAGGGTAACTAACCTGACGCGGGCAGCGTATAATGCCGCGCATTCAAACAGCCAAGAAGGCTGATAATAAGCACGCAGCAACAGGAGAGAACAATGACGGCAATCGCCCCGGTAATTACCATTGATGGCCCAAGTGGCGCAGGTAAAGGGACTTTGTGTAAAGCGATGGCGGAGTCATTGCAGTGGCACTTGCTGGATTCTGGTGCCATTTATCGCGTACTTGCATTGGCTGCACTTCATCATCAGGTGGATATTGAATCCGAAGAAGCATTAGTGCCTATGGCGGCTCACCTCGACGTGCGTTTCTTGTCTGTTGAAGGCGAAATGCAGGTCATTTTGGAAGGTGAGGATGTGACCGGTGAAATCCGTACGCAGGAGGTGAGCAATACGGCTTCGCGGGTTGCTGCTTTCCCACGCGTGCGTGAAGCGCTGCTGCGTCGCCAGCGAGCATTCCGTGAAGAGCCGGGTTTGATTGCGGATGGCCGCGATATGGGCACCGTGGTATTCCCCGATGCACCGGTAAAAATCTTCCTGGATGCAAGTTCGGAAGAGCGTGCTCACCGTCGTATGCTACAGTTGCAGGAGAAGGGCTTTAATGTTAACTTTGATCGCCTTTTATCCGAGATAAAGGAACGCGACGACCGCGATCGTAATCGTGCAATTGCGCCTTTAGTGCCTGCCGCTGATGCTCTGGTGCTGGATTCAACCAGTATGTCCATTGAGCAAGTGATTGAAAAGGCACTTGATTATGCCCGCCAAAAGCTGGGCATTTAATCTATTCGGTAACTGAATTGTAGTAACCCTGTACCACGGATCCGGTGCTGGGCATGTGAAACAACCCCATCCGACAATGACGTCAGGTGGACGTTAAATTGAAGAATCCTAAGATTATCAATATGACTGAATCTTTTGCTCAACTATTTGAAGAATCACTGAAAGAAATCGAAACCCGTCCGGGTTCCATCGTTCGTGGCGTTGTTGTCTCTATCGATAAAGACGTAGTCCTGGTTGATGCGGGTCTGAAATCTGAGTCTGCAATTCCTGCAGAGCAGTTCAAGAACGCAGCCGGCGAACTGGAAATCCAGGTTGGCGACGAAGTTGACGTTGCGCTTGACGCAGTTGAAGACGGCTTCGGTGAAACCCTGCTGTCCCGTGAGAAAGCTAAGCGTCACGAAGCTTGGATCACGCTGGAAAAAGCTTACGAAGAAGCTGAAACTGTTACCGGTGTTATCAACGGCAAAGTTAAAGGTGGCTTCACAGTTGAGCTGAACGGTATTCGTGCGTTCCTGCCAGGTTCACTGGTTGACGTTCGTCCGGTTCGCGATACTCTGCACCTGGAAGGCAAAGAGCTTGAGTTCAAAGTTATCAAGCTTGATCAGAAACGTAACAACGTGGTGGTTTCTCGCCGCGCAGTTATCGAATCTGAAAACAGCGCTGAACGCGATCAGCTGCTGGAAAACCTGCAGGAAGGCATGGAAGTTAAAGGTATCGTTAAGAACCTCACTGACTACGGCGCATTCGTGGACCTGGGTGGCGTTGACGGCCTGCTGCACATCACCGATATGGCCTGGAAACGCGTTAAGCATCCAAGCGAAATCGTCAACGTGGGCGACGAAATCACTGTTAAAGTGCTGAAGTTCGACCGCGAGCGTACTCGTGTATCTCTGGGCCTGAAACAGCTGGGCGAAGATCCATGGGTTGCTATCGCTAAGCGTTACCCAGAAGGCACCAAGCTGACTGGCCGTGTAACCAACCTGACTGATTACGGCTGCTTCGTTGAAATCGAAGAAGGCGTTGAAGGTCTGGTACACGTTTCTGAAATGGACTGGACCAACAAAAACATTCACCCATCTAAAGTTGTTAACGTGGGCGATGTTGTTGAAGTTATGGTTCTGGACATCGACGAAGAACGTCGTCGTATCTCCCTGGGTCTGAAGCAGTGCAAAAACAACCCATGGCAGCAGTTCGCTGAGACCCACAACAAAGGCGATCGCGTTGAAGGTAAAATCAAGTCAATCACTGACTTCGGTATCTTCATCGGCCTGGACGGTGGCATCGACGGTCTGGTTCACCTGTCAGACATCTCCTGGAACGCGACTGGCGAAGAAGCCGTTCGTGAGTACAAAAAAGGCGACGAAATCGCTGCTGTTGTACTGCAGGTTGATGCAGAGCGCGAGCGCATCTCTCTGGGCGTGAAGCAGTTGGCTGAAGATCCATTCAACAACTACATCACCCTGAACAAGAAAGGCGCTATCGTTAACGGTAAAGTAACTGCAGTAGACGCTAAAGGTGCTACAGTAGAATTGGCTGATGGCGTTGAAGGTTACCTGCGCGCTTCAGAAGCTTCACTGGACCGTATCGAAGACGCAACTCTGGTTCTGAGTGTTGGTGACGACGTTGAAGCTAAGTTCACCGGCGTTGACCGTAAGAACCGCGTTGTAAGCCTGTCTGTTCGTGCTAAAGACCAGGCTGATGAGAAAGAAGCTATCAACACTGTTAACACCAAACAGGAAGAAAGCAACTTCTCTAGCGCTATGGCTGAAGCGTTCAAAGCGGCTAAAGGCGAGTAATCGACCCGAGGCACCGGACGATGTAAGTCGTCCGGTTTCGGTAAAAGCTGTCATACCTTTCCCATTAAGGATTAACCGGAGGTTACATGACCAAGTCAGAACTTATTGAAAGACTTGCTGGACAGCATACTCATATTCCGGCGAAAGTCGTTGAGGATGCAGTTAAAGAGATGCTCGAGCACATGGCCACCACGTTGGCACAGGGCGAGCGCATTGAAATCCGGGGATTCGGCAGCTTTTCTTTGCACTACCGCGCACCGCGCACTGGTCGTAACCCGAAAACGGGTGATAAAGTGGATCTGGAAGGTAAATACGTTCCCCACTTCAAGCCGGGCAAAGAATTGCGTGACCGTGCAAATATCTACGGCTAAGCCGTTACCGAACGACAAAGCGACACCTCTGGGTGTCGTTTTTTTTGCTCAAAATTCGTTGTTGTGAATCTGATTCCTAAACCCACATCAACAATGAAAGCCACTTCGATTGTTTGGCATCCGCAATCCAGCTCTCCCCATTCCTGAAAGCTATTCCTGCCAATTGCACGCAAACTGGTGCCCATTGCGGGAGAAAAGTGATGCGTATAACAGGGATTGCAGTAGCCAGAATCATGATCCTGGCGGCGCTACCATTGGGTTTGTTACCTCAAATACCGACCATGGAAATGATCGCTGTGATGGTGCTACTAGCACTTATTGTGGCATCCCTGCCTTGGGATGGGCTGCGTCTTATTGGCATGGGTATCCTGCTTCTGGCGTGGGCGCTACTGGAAGCGAGACAGATGCTGAATGTGATTGACCAGCTTTCAATGGCGCCAGCCGAAGTGACGCTGCGTATTGTTGATGTGAAGGAAAATCAACAGCAATTTAAAGCCCAGATTATCCGTGTGGGTGAGCGATATCAGTTCCCGCCGTTGTTTGTCAGTATCAATGCGGAGCCAGGTGAATCGGGGTATTGTGCAGGGCAACGCTGGAAAATGACCTTACGCTTGCGTGCAGTGCATGGTCGCTTGAATGAAGGCGGGTTTGATGCCCAACGTTTTGCGCTGGCAAACCACACACCTTTGCAGGGGAGAATCATTAACCAGCTGGCGGAATCGGTAGATTGTAATTTGCGAACGCAGGTTATGCGCCATCATCAACCTCTTTTTGAACACCTGCAACAACCGGCCATTTTGCAGGCGCTGGCTTTTGGCGAACGTGAGAACATGACCAAAACCCAGCGACAATTATTACGTGAGACCGGAACCGCACACTTAATGGCGATTTCCGGTATGCATATTGCGCTAGCGGCCAGCGTTGGCTGGATGATAGTACGTGGCTTGCAGCTGCTGCAGCCTGCGCACACCATCGGTTATCTGCTGCCACTGATGGGGAGCATCATTACCGCGACAATCTACTGCTGGCTGTCGGGCAGCCATGCACCAGCACAGCGCGCGCTGGCCGCGCTACTAATGTGGACAACGATAAGAATCGCTGGCTGGCAGTTAACAGGCTGGCAGATTTGGACACTGTGCATGGGTGTACTGCTTTGGCTTGATCCCCTCACCGTCTTATCTGAAAGCTTTTGGCTCTCTGCTCTTGCCGTCGCCATGTTAATCATCTGGTTCCAGTGGTTTGCCTTGCCGGATCGATACCGTCAGGCCTGGCGCTGGCTGCCGCTGAGATTGCTGCACTTACAGCTCGGCATGATGATACTGATGGCTCCTCTGCAGATTTTTTTATTTCAGGGAATCAGCCTCAGTGCACTGGCCGCTAACCTCATCGCGGTGCCTGTGGTATCGCTTTTCACCGTGCCATTGATACTGCTGGCGCTTTTGCTGCCCATACAACCCATCGCTTCGGTACTGTGGCGGTTGGCGGATTTTTCTGTCAATCAGGTGATGCAGGGCCTGGCATACTTGCCAGCAGGATGGTGGCCGTTAAATGATGCCTTGCCGGCAGTGGCCCTGCTATGGGGCGGTTTATTTATGTGGCGCAGTGGTTTGCTGAATAACACGCTGATGCTTTGCTGCGGCTGCGCACTGGCATTTCTGTTATGGCGTCATCAGTCTGAACAAGATGACTGGCAGATTGATGTGCTGGATGTGGGCCATGGTCTGGCGATCGCGATTACACAGGGTAATGAAGTGGTGTTGTACGATGCGGGTCCACGCTGGAATGAAGATGATGCGGGCGCGCGTGTGATACTGCCATGGTTACTGTATAAGGGACGACAGCTAAACACGGTGGTGGTAAGTCATAAGCATCTGGATCATCGGGGTGGGCTGAATTCACTGCATCAGGCAAATCCCAATATGATGATCCGCAGTGCATTGGGTGAAGCGGGACATTTACCCTGTCAGCGAGGAGAGCAGTGGCAATGGGGCAAACTGACCTTTACGGCACTCTGGCCGCCCGCAGGGAATACGCAAGGGCAAAATAATGACTCTTGTGTCGTACGCGTAGACGATGGAGCTGTCAGCCTGCTGCTCACCGGGGATATTGAGTCAGAAGCAGAAAGAAAATTGGTGGCATTAGAGAAAACCCAGCTCACCAGCACGTTAATGCAGGTCCCTCATCATGGTAGCCGAACCTCTTCGGGGCCTTTACTGTTACGTAGTGTTGCAGGAAAGGGCGCGGTGGCGTCGGTGGCGCGCTATAACGCCTGGCGCATGCCTGCCGTAGCGGTGGTTGAACGCTATCGCCAGCAGGGCTATCTCTGGTATGACACGGCACAATCCGGGCAGGTCCACATTGGTATTCGGCAGGGTGAATGGCAGATTAAGGGATTGAGGGAGCAAATAAAACCTCGCTGGTATCATCAGTGGTTTGGCGTCAAACGTGAATCCAGGTAGAATGAGCGGCTATTTCAAACAGCGTGAATAAATAATGCATCAAGACAAAGATCTCTCAACGTGGCAGACGTTCCGCCGACTCTGGCCGATGATTGCGCCGCACAAAGCAGGACTGTTTGTGTCTGCGGTGGCGCTGATTCTCAATGCGGCCGGCGATACCTTAATGCTGTCGCTGTTGAAACCTTTACTGGATGATGGCTTCGGCAAGGCCGACCGCTCCGTCATGCTTTGGATGCCACTGGTGGTGATTGGCCTGATGCTGGTGCGTGGCGTGACCAGCTACATCTCCAGTTATTGCATCTCTTGGGTATCGGGCAACGTGGTCATGAATATGCGCCGCCGCTTGTTTGGTCACATGATGGGCATGCCCGTGGCGTTCTTTGACCAGCAATCAACCGGCACATTGCTGTCACGCATCACTTATGATTCCGAGCAGGTTGCTTCGTCCTCTTCCAGTGCACTGGTGACGGTCGTACGTGAAGGCGCCTCGATCATCGGCCTGTTTATCATGATGTTCTACTACAGCTGGCAGCTGTCATTAATTTTGATTGTCCTTGCGCCAATTGTTTCCTTTGCGATTCGCACAGTGTCCAAACGCTTCCGCAGCATCAGTAAAAACATGCAGAACACCATGGGACAAGTCACCACCAGTGCTGAACAGATGCTGAAAGGGCACAAAGAGGTGCTGATCTTTGGTGGTCAGGATGTTGAAGCACAGCGTTTCTCCCAGGTGAGCAACAAAATGCGCCAGCAGGGCATGAAACTGGTTTCGGCATCTTCCATTTCCGATCCGGTCATTCAGCTGATTGCTTCTCTGGCACTGGCATTTGTGCTCTACGCCGCCAGTTTCCCCAGCGTGATGGAAACTCTCACCGCCGGTACCATCACTGTGGTGTTCTCATCGATGATTGCCTTGATGCGTCCACTGAAGTCGCTGACTAACGTCAATGCCCAGTTCCAGCGCGGTATGGCTGCTTGTCAGACCTTGTTCTCAATTCTGGATAGCGAACAGGAAATCGATAATGGCAAGCGTGAAATCACGCGTGCCAAAGGCGATGTCGAATTCCGCAATGTGACCTTTACCTATCCTGGCCGTGAAGTCCCGGCGCTGCGTGATATCAATCTGTCACTGCCCGAGGGCAAAACCGTGGCATTGGTAGGACGCTCAGGATCGGGTAAATCGACCATGGCGAGCCTATTGACCCGTTTCTACGATATCGACTCCGGTGAAATTCTGCTGGATGGCCACGATCTGCGTGAATACACCCTGCGTTCGCTGCGTAATCAGGTGGCGCTGGTATCTCAGAATGTTCATCTGTTCAACGACACCATTGCCAATAACATTGCTTATGCACGCAATGGAGAATACACCCGCGAGCAGATTGAACAGGCAGCGACTATGGCGCACGCCATGGACTTTATTAAGAAGATGGATAACGGTCTGGATACCGTGATTGGTGAGAACGGCGTGTTGCTGTCAGGTGGCCAGCGTCAACGTATCGCCATCGCGCGCGCATTGCTGCGTGATTGCCCGATTCTGATCCTTGATGAAGCGACCTCAGCACTGGATACCGAATCCGAGCGCGCGATTCAGGCCGCACTGGATGAGCTGCAGAAAAACCGCACTTCGCTAGTGATTGCGCACCGCCTGTCGACCATCGAAAAAGCCGATGAAATCGTGGTCGTTGAGGATGGTCGTATCGTTGAACGCGGTACGCACAGCGTGTTGCTGGCCGAAAAGGGTGCCTATGCACAGCTTCACAAACTGCAGTTTGGTCAATGATTGAACGCATCTGGAGCGGGCGCTCGCCACTGTGGCTGCTATTGTGGCCACTGAGTTTGCTGTATGGCGCAATCAGCAGTTTGATTCGCCTCAGCTATCAGCGTGGCTGGCGTAAAAGCTGGCGTGCGCCCTGTCCGGTGATTGTGGTAGGTAATCTGACGGCTGGCGGCAACGGTAAAACGCCGGTGGTGATTTGGCTGGTTCAGGCACTGCAACAGCGTGGCCTGCGCGTTGGCGTTGTCTCACGCGGCTATGGTGGAAAGGCTGAGCGTTATCCACTGCTGGTGACGGCCGATACCCCGACATCACAAGCCGGCGACGAGCCGGTATTAATCGCGCAGCGTACTCAGGCGCCGGTAGCCGTCGCGCCTCAACGCCGTATGGCGGTAGAAGGACTGCTGGCCGCACAGGAACTGGATGTGATTATTACCGACGACGGGCTGCAACATTACGCGTTGCAGCGCGATCGTGAAATTGTGGTAGTGGATGGTGTCCGTCGCTTCGGTAATGGCTGGTGGCTGCCCGCAGGTCCGATGCGTGAGCGCGCATCCCGGCTGCAAAGCGTCAATGCCATCATCGTCAATGGTGGAGAGGCGCAAGCCGGTGAGATCGCCATGACGTTGCGTCCCGGCAAGGCGATCAATCTGGTGAACGGTGAGACAGCCAACCTCGATCAATTGCCAGAAACGGTGGCGATGGCCGGCATTGGGCATCCGCCGCGGTTCTTCAAAACGTTGCAACAGCAAGGCATCCAGCCGGTGGCAGAAATCGCGTTTGCCGATCACCATGCTTATAGCAAAGAAGAGTTACAGCGTTTGACGCAGACTCATCAATGCCTGCTGATGACCGAAAAAGACGCAGTGAAATGCCGTAGTTTTGCACGTGACAACTGGTGGTATCTACCGGTTGATGCCGATCTGTCGGGGGCGTCCCTGGATGCTTTACTCGCCGATGTGACCCAACTCTGCACGACTGCGCGCGACACCCGTTCGCGCTAAACCTGCTCAAAGGGAATCGAGTCATGACCACAACATCTTCCCTTTCACTCCAAACTGCTCGTCATTTACACCTGGCTGCTCAGGGGTTGTTACGCCCACCGAGCCGCCGCGCCCGCCTGTCCGATATCCATGCCTGCGTGCGGCAGATGTCATTACTGCAAATCGACACCATCAATGTCGTCGCCCGTAGCCCTTATCTGGTGCTGTTCAGCCGCCTTGGCGCTTATCCCACACAGTGGCTGGAAGAAACATTGGCCTCCGGTGCGCTTTTTGAGTATTGGGCGCACGAAGCCTGTTTCATCCCCTTCGAAGATTACCCGTTGCTACGCCATCGCATGCTGGAGCCGCAGCGGCTGGGATGGAAATATAACGAGCAGTGGGTAAACGAACATCAGCAGGAAATCGCTGCCTTACTCAATCACATCGCCGAAAATGGCCCGGTACGCGCGGCTGATTTTACCAGTGATAAGCACACTAAACCCGGCTGGTGGGCCTGGAAACCCTACAAGCGGCATCTGGAAAACTTGTTCAGCGCAGGTGAGTTAATGGTGGTCGAACGACGTAACTTCCAGCGGGTGTACGATCTGCGCACCCGCGTGATGCCTGATTGGGATGACGAACAGCATGCAGTGAGTGAATCTGATGCGGTACTGGCGATGCTACGACACAGTGCCCGCAGTCTCGGTATTTTTCGTGCCAGTTGGTTGGCCGATTACTATCGGCTGAAGCGTGCACCCCTGCAATCCTGGATTAAGGATGCCGAAGCACAAGGCGAAATCGTGTGCGTTGAGGTAGAACAGCTCGGTGAGATGTGGCTGCATAAGAGCTTGTTACCTCTGCTGGATAAAATGCCCAGCGCCACCCACACGGCCTTGTTGTCACCGTTCGATCCGGTGGTATGGGATCGCCGGCGCGCTCTGGAGTTGTTTAATTTCGATTACCGCATTGAGTGCTATACCCCTGCTGAGAAGCGCGTCTATGGTTACTTTGTTCTGCCGGTGTTACACCGAGGTGCACTCAAAGCGCGTATTGATGCAAAGATGGACCGCCAGGCACAGCAGCTGATTATTCGTGCATTTTGGCTTGAGCCCGGCGTGCGTGTTACCCAGGCCTTTATGAATGATGTGCAAAAAGCCATCAGTCGCTTTGCACAGTGGCAAGGTGCCGATGAGGTCATCGTTGAAAATGTCCCAGCCGAACTGCTTGCTGCCTGGACGCATCGTTGGGTTATCAACGATTGAGTTCATCGTAATAATGCCGCGCCCGGCGCACTGTGCTTCGGGTGCGCTATGGTATGCTAGGCGCCTGACAAATCGGTGCTGAAAGGAGAAAATTATGGATCACCGTTTACTTGAGATTGTTGCCTGTCCGGTTTGCAACGGAAAACTGTATTTCAACAAAGAGCAGCAGGAGCTGATTTGTAAACCAGACGGCCTGGCTTACCCGGTGCGCGATGGCATTCCGGTATTGCTCGAAGTGGAAGCGCGTACGCTGTCTGTTGAAGAGATCCATCCATGAGTTTCGTCGCCATCATTCCGGCGCGTTATGCATCAACGCGCCTGCCCGGCAAACCGCTGGTGGATATTCACGGTAAACCGATGGTGATACACGTGATGGAGCGCGCACGCGAGTCGGGCGCCGATCGCGTAATTGTGGCGACCGATCACCCCGAGGTTGCTGCAGCGGTAACCGCTGCCGGTGGCGAAGTGTGCATGACGCGCGCGGATCACCAGTCGGGCACCGAGCGCCTGGCAGAAGTGATTGAGAAATATCAGTTTGCCGATGACACCATTATCGTCAACGTGCAGGGCGACGAGCCGATGATTCCGGCAGAAATCGTACGTCAGGTCGCCGATAATCTGGCGCAGGCTGATGCAGGGATGGCGACATTAGCCGTGCCGATTACCGACACTGAAGAAGCGTTTAACCCCAATGCGGTTAAAGTGGTGATGGACGCGAAAGGCTATGCGCTTTATTTCTCACGCGCCACCATTCCATGGGATCGCGAGCGCTATGCGAAATCGCGCGAACAGATTGGTGACACTTTGCTGCGTCACATTGGCATTTACGCCTATCGCGCTGGCTTTATCCGTCGTTACATTGCGTGGGAACCTTGCCCGCTAGAGCACATTGAATTGCTGGAGCAGTTGCGCGTGCTGTGGTACGGCGAGAAGATTCACGTTGCCGTAGCGCAAACCGTGCCAAGTGTTGGCGTGGACACACCAGAGGATCTGGTCCGTGTTCGTGCGGCCATGCAGGGGTAAAGCCCGACCGGCCAGCCGCTCGCGCTGGCCATAAAGTTTGATCTGGCGCTAAGTTTCGCGCCACCATGACCTCCAGGATAGTGAAGTCAATTGACTGCGGAGGATAACGCATGGAACAGCTCCGTTCAGAACTGGCGTTGATACTGGGTGAAGGTATCAGCCGCCTCGAAACCATTAGCGAACAGGCGCAGTCGCGGCTGTACGCACTCTATGACAACGACGGTAAACCGATGCCGCTGGTGGCGAAGTATTTTCGTCATCAAGGCCGTGCGGCGCTGGAAGCCAAAAAACTCACCATGTTGGGCCATGAGGGACTGGTCACAGTACCTGCGGTTTTTGGCCTGGTGCTGAGTCAGCAGCCGCCGGTACATGAAATGCTACTGATGGCGCGATTCAATGGCGTCTCCGCCGAAGCGCCAGCGCGCACCGCCGTGCGCTGGGAGCAACTGTGTGAGCAAATTGTCGAGGGTGTACTCGGCTGGCACCGTATCGACAGCCACGGATTAGTGGGAAGGGTTGATAGTGTCCAGGAAAACAACTGGCCAGCCTGGTATCGCCAGCGCATCGAGGTGCTGTGGGCCACGTTGGGCTATCTGTCACCGCCATTTTTCACATTGGAAGATCGGCAGATCCTGTACCGCAGCCGACAGCAGTTAACTCATCTCTTCAAAGACTTCGACGATCCCTGCGTGCTGATGCACGGCAACCTGCGTTTATCCAGCATGCTGAAAGATGCACGCAGTGACCAACTGGTAGCGATGATGCAGCCAGGCAATATTCTCTGGGCTCCGCGTGAGTATGAATTAATCCGGCTGGCAGATAGCGGGGCTGAAGCCTCACTGCTGCAGCATTACCTGCAACGCGCGCCGGTTTCTGAAGGCTTTATCTGGCGGCGCTGGCTGTATCAGCTATGGGATTGTGTCGATACGTTGGTAAGCAGCGGACAGTTTGACCGTCCGCGCTTTGATCATGCCCGCGAGCAGTTACTTCCCTGGCTCGGATGACAGCAAATCATCGCCACGCAGCCGTTGCCAAATCTGGCCCAGGGTTTCATAAATCGCACGTTCACTGTGACCCAGCCACATTGGCGATGGCAACATGCGGTCCCAGGCGCTGATTGGCGAGGTAATCGCGAGCTGATTGGCCGGTGCGGCGATGGGGTTCAGACCTGCGCTCAGGAAAAAATGCATTGCACGTGGCAAGTGGTTCGCCGATGAGACCAGCAGGAAAGGGTGATTGCCGATAGTTTGTTTGACGGCCAGCGCTTCTTCGCCCGTATCATGTGGTTGGTCCAGCGTGATAATCGCCGACCGTGGCACTCCCAGACTTTCGGCTACCTCTGCCGCCACGCTGGCGTTGCTGCGGGGGTTGTATCCAGCAGCAGCGCCAGTGAAAATCATTTTTGCTTGTGGATTCCGACGCCATTGGCGCACACCTTCTGTTACGCGCGGCAGGCTGTTGTTGAGCAAATTAGAACTTGGTGCCCAATTCGGATTGAAGGTGTAGCCACCGCCCAGCACGACGATATAATCCACCGGTTCGCTACCGTTCCAGGTTGGATAATGCTGTTCGATGGGACGCAACAGACGATCGGCAACGGGTTGCAAGCTGAGCAATAAAAGCAGCAGCCAACTCAGAGAGATCAGGATTTTGCCGCCTTTTTGCCAACGGCTAAACCAGAGAAGTAAAAGTCCTACCGCCATGAGCAACAACAGCAGTGGTAAAGGTAATAACATCGCGCCAATCCATTTCTTTAAGGCAAAAAACATCGAAATTTGCTCCTTTTGTCCGAAAAAACAGCAGCCAGACAGTTACTGTGGCGTGAAAGGTTCATTCTTGTTGAGCCTGTGACAAAATAGCACAAGTTGAATGCAGCACAGTGGAGCCATCATCATGCAGGATCGTAACTTTGACGATCTGGCGGACAAATTTTCGCAGAACATTTATGGCACCCGCAAAGGGCAGGTACGGCAGGCGATCCTGTGGGACGAACTGGATGCGCTGTTACCGACACTGCCTGAAGGCGCACTGTCAGTGCTGGATGCCGGCGGTGGCGTAGGACAAATCTCCTGTGGATTAGCGGCACGTGGCCATCAGGTGCTGTTGTGCGATCTCTCCGCGGAGATGTTGAAGCTGGCTGAAGCGCATGCGCACACCGAGGGTGTGAGCCACAACATGCAATTCAAACAAATTAGCGCGCAGCAGGTGGGCGAACATTTGGATCAGCCGGTTGATCTGGTATTGTTTCACGCTGTGCTGGAGTGGGTGGCAGAACCGGAAGTGGTGCTGCGTGCCTTGTGGCACACGCTGAAGCCCGGTGGCGTGCTGTCGTTGATGTTTTACAATGCGCATGCCCTGACGTTCCGCACCCTGCAACTCGGCAATTTCGGCTATCTGCGTGCCAATATGACCAAACGCAAAAAGCGTACGCTGTCACCGGATTTCCCGCGCGATCCTCAGGACGTCAATCGCTGGTTAAGTGATGCGGGCTTTGAAATTGAACAGCGTGCAGGCATTCGCGTGTTTTGTGATTACATGAAACCGCCACCGCCCGGCGTCGTCAAAAGCGTTGAAGAGATTATTGAGATGGAACGGCGCTACTGTCGTCAGGAGCCCTTTTTAAGTTTAGGGCGCTATATCCACGTGACCGCGCGCAAACCCAGGTAGAAGGATCAACTATGAGCGAATTTTCCCAGACGGTCCCCGAATTGGTGGCATGGGCGCGCAAGAATGACTTTTCACTTGCGTTGCCGGTAGAACGTCTGGCCTTTTTGCTGGCTATCGCCACCTTAAACGGTGAGCGCATGGACGGTGAAATGAGTGAAGGTGAACTGATCGATGCGTTTCGTCACGTCAGTAAAGCCTTTGAGCAAACCCATGAAACTGTGCAGGTGCGTGCCAACAACGCCATCAATGATATGGTGCGTCAGCGTCTGCTCAATCGCTTTACCAGTGAGCTCACTGAAGGCCACGCGATTTACCGTCTGACGCCGCTGGCCATCGGCATTACCGATTACTACATTCGCCAGCGCGAATTTTCCACGCTGCGCCTGTCAATGCAGCTGTCGATTGTGGCGCAGGAACTGAAGCGCGCTGCGGATGCCGCTGAAGAAGACGGTGATGAATTCCACTGGCATCGCAATGTCTTTGCCCCGCTGAAATATTCCGTGGCCGAGATTTTTGACAGCATCGACATGACGCAACGTCTGATGGATGAGCAGCAACAAGCGGTGAAAACCGATATTGCGGACCTGCTCAACAAAGACTGGCGTGCCGCGATTTCAAGCTGTGAACTGCTGCTGTCCGAAACCTCCGGCACACTGCGTGAACTGCAGGATACGCTGGAAGCGGCGGGTGACAAATTGCAGGCCAATCTGTTGCGCATTCAGGATGCTACGCTGAGCAGCCCCGACTTGGGCTTTGTCGATAAGCTGGTGTTTGACCTGCAAAATAAGCTGGACCGCATCATCAGTTGGGGTCAGCAGGCCATCGATTTGTGGATTGGCTACGACCGCCACGTACATAAATTTATCCGTACCGCTATCGACATGGATAAGAACCGCGTCTTCGCGCAACGTTTACGCCTGTCGGTGCAGAACTACTTCGACCAGCCTTGGGCATTGACCTACGCGAATGCCGACCGTCTTTACGATATGCGCGATGAAGAGATGACGCTGCGTAATGATGAGGTGATGGGCGAACTGCCGCCAGAGATGGAGTACGAAGAGTTTAACGAGATTCGTGAGCAGCTTGCCGCGATGATCGAAGAAGCATTGCAGATTTATAAGCTGGAGCAAAAGCCGCTCCATCTCGCTACGGTGATGCGCGATTATCTGGCGCAATACCCGCGTGCGCGCCACTTTGATTTGGCGCGTATCGTCATCGATCAGGCAGTACGCCTCGGTGTCGCCGAAGCTGATTTAGCCGGTCTGCCGGCAGAATGGCAGACTATTAATGATTACGGAGCCAAGGTGCAGGCACATGTCATCGACAAATATTGAACAAGTGATGCCAGTTAAACTGGCGTTGGCACTGGCAAACCCGATTTTCCCGGCGCTCGATAGCCAGTTACGCGCGGGACGCCACATTGGTATTGAGGAACTGGATAATCACGCTTTTCTGATGGATTACCAGGAGTACCTGGAAGAGTTTTATGCGCGCTACAACGTTGAGTTGATGCGCGCGCCGGAAGGTTTCTTCTATCTGCGTCCACGTTCAACGACGCTGATTCCACGCTCGGTGCTGTCCGAGCTGGATATGATGGTCGGTAAGATCCTGTGTTACCTCTACCTCAGCCCAGAGCGTCTGGCCAATGAGGGGATTTTCACCCAGCAGGAGCTGTATGACGAACTGCTGTCACTGGCGGATGAGAGCAAACTGCTCAAGCTGGTAAACCAGCGTTCGACCGGTTCTGACCTGGATCGTGCCAAGCTGCAGGAAAAAATGCGTGCTTCGATCAGCCGCCTGCGCCGCTTAGGTATGGTGTGGTACACGGGCAACGACAGCAGCAAGTTCCGCATCATGGAGTCGGTGTTCCGCTTCGGTGCGGATGTGCGCAGCGGTGACGATGCGCGTGAAGCACAGCTGCGTCTGATCCGCGACGGCGAAGCCATGATGCTGGAGAACAAAGCCGCGGCCAACGAGAGTGATGATGCAGATAACGACAATGACGTTGAAAGCGATGCGAATGATAACGCGGAGGATGAACAGGAATGATTGAACGCGGTAAGTTTCGTTCGCTAACGCTGATCAACTGGAACGGCTTCTTTGCCCGTACCTTTGATCTCGATGAGCTGGTGACCACGCTCTCCGGCGGTAACGGTGCGGGTAAATCCACCACCATGGCGGCTTTTGTCACGGCGCTGATCCCCGACCTCACCTTGCTGCATTTCCGTAACACCACCGAAGCGGGGGCCACCTCGGGCTCTCGCGATAAAGGTCTGCACGGTAAACTGCGCGCGGGTGTCTGCTATGCGGTGCTGGATGTGGTCAATTCGCGCCATCAGCGCGTGGTGGTCGGCGTGCGTCTGCAACAGGTTGCTGGACGCGATAAAAAAGTCGATATCAAACCCTTCAGTATTCATGGCCTGCCGACCGATTCGCAGCCGACCGATATGCTGACCGAAATCCTTAACAGCCGCCAGGCGCGCGTATTACCGCTGGCGGAAGTGAAAGAACGCGTTGAAGCGCAGGAAGGCGTGCAGTTCCGTCAGTACAACTCGGTTACGGATTACCACGCCGTCCTGTTCGAGCTGGGCGTGGTGCCGCGTCGTCTGCGCACCGCCAGCGACCGCAGTAAGTTCTATCGTCTGATTGAAGCCTCGCTGTACGGCGGTATCTCCAGCGCTATCACCCGTTCACTGCGTGATTATCTGTTGCCAGAAAATGGTGGCGTGCGCAAAGCCTTCCAGGATATGGAAGCCGCGCTGCGTGAAAACCGCATGACGCTGGAAGCGATTCGCGTTACGCAGTCCGATCGCGACCTGTTTAAGCATTTGATCTCTGAAGCCACCAGCTATGTGTCGGCAGATTATATGCGTCACGCCAACGAGCGTCGCATTCATCTCGATGGGGCACTGCAACTGCGCAATGAGCTGTTTACCAGCCGTAACCAGTTGGCTTCGGAGCAGTATCGCCACATCGAAATGGCGCGTGAACTTTCTGAGCACAACGGTGCAGAAAGCGATCTGGAAACTGACTATCAAGGCGCCAGCGATCACCTGAATCTGGTCCAGACAGCCATGCGTCAGCAGGAGAAGATCGAGCGCTATGATGCCGATCTCGAAGAGCTGACTTACCGCCTCGAAGAACAGAATGAAGTGGTGGCGGAAGCCCGTGAAGTGCAGGAAGAGAATGAAGCGCGTGCCGAAGCGGCTGAAATTGAAGTGGATGAGCTGAAAAGCCAGTTAGCCGATTTCCAGCAGGCACTCGATGTGCAACAAACGCGGGCCATTCAGTATCAGCAAGCGTTGCAGGCGCTGGATAAAGCGCGCGCGCAGTGTCAGTTGCCCGATCTGACCATCGATAATGCAACGGAGTGGCAGGAAACCTTCCAGGCACGCGAAGAAGAAGCCACTGAGCAGCTTTTGCGTCTGGAACAGAAACTCAGCGTGGCCGAAGCGGCGCACAGCCAGTTTGAGCAGGCCTTAGCGCTGGTGACCAGCATTGCCGGAGAAGTGAGCCGTCAGGATGCATGGCAAGTGGGACGCGACTTACTGCGTGATGCGGCTAACCAGCGTCATCATGCCGATCAGCTCTCTTCGCTGCGCCTGCGTCTCAATGAGCTGGAAACGCGCCTGCGCGAGCAGCATGATGCCGAGCGCCTGTTAGCCGATTTCTGCAAGCGTCAGGGGCAACAGTACGATGCCGACGCGCTGGAAGGGCTGCAGCGCGAGCTGGAAGCACAGATTGAACAGCTGAACGAAAGCGTGTCCGATGCCGGTGAACGCCGCATGCTGATGCGCCAGGAACTGGAACAGCTGCGTGAACGCATCACTGCACTGACGGCGCGTGCGCCACATTGGCTGGCCGCGCAGGAAATCCTGACGCAGCTTAGCGAGCAAACAGGTCAGGCGCTGACTAACAGCCAGCAGATCACTGAGTTCATGCAGCAGTTGCTGGAACGTGAGCGTGAAACCACCGTTGAACGTGACAATGTGGCGGCACGTAAACGTGAAGTCGAGCAGCAGATCGAGCGTTTAAGTCAACCTGGTGGTGCGGAAGATGCTCGCCTGACGCAACTGGCGGAACGATTTGGCGGCGTACTGCTGTCGGAAATTTACGATGACGTCACACTGGATGACGCACCGTACTTCTCGGCGCTGTATGGCCCATCGCGTCATGCGATTGTGGTACCCGATTTATCTCTGGTGCGTGAACTGTTGGATGGCCTGGAGGATTGCCCGGAAGACCTCTATCTGATTGAAGGGGATCCGCAGGCGTTTGATGACAGCGTCTTCAGTGTTGATGAGTTGGAAAACGCCGTGGTAGTGAAAGTGGCTGAGCGTCAATGGCGCTACTCCCGCTTCCCTAAAGTGCCGCTGTTTGGCCGCGCTGCGCGTGAAAACCAGCTGGAACTGCTGAACAATGAACGCGACCAGCTGGCAGAACGGTTTGCCACTTTGTCCTTTGACGTGCAGAAAACGCAGCGCTTGCATCAATCCTTCAGCCGCTTTATCGGTAGCCATTTAGCGGTGGCCTTTGATGAGGATCCTGAAGCGCTGATCCGCCAGCTAAACATCCGTCGTGGCGAGCTGGAACGGGGTCTGGCACAGCATGAGAATGATAACCAGCAGCAGCGTGCCCAGTTTGAACAGGCTAAAGAGGGCGTCAGCCAGCTCAACCGCCTGCTGCCACGCGTGAATCTGCTGTTGGATGATTCACTTGGCGATCGCTGCGAAGAGATCCGTGAACGCGTCGAAGAAGCTCAGGAAGCGGCGCGCTTCCTGCATCAGCATGGCGCTAAAATCAGCAAGCTGGAGCCGCTGGTGTCGGTGTTGCAAAGCGATCCGCAGCAGCATGATCAGCTGGAGCGCGATTACCAGCAAGCACAGCAGCAGCAGCGTGATGCGCGTCAGCAGGCCTTTGCCCTGACGGAGGTGGTGCAACGTCGCGCCCACTTTAGCTATGAAGATTCTGCCGGCATGCTGACCGGCAACAGCGATCTCAATGAAAAACTGCGCCAGCGTCTGGATCAGGCGGAGGGTGAGCGCAGTCGTGCGCGTGAACGTCTGCGCGAACATCAGGCTCAGCTGACACAATATTCACAAGTGCTGGCATCACTGAAAAGTTCCTATGACGCCAAGCGTGACATGCTGAAAGAGTTGCAGCAGGAGATGCAGGATATCGGCGTGCATGCCGATGCCAGCGCCGAAGAGCGCGCCCGCGCCCGACGCGACGAACTTTATACCGCATTAAGCCATAACCGTGCTCGTCGTAATCAGCTGGAGAAACAGCTCACGTTCTGCGAAGCCGAAATGGACGGCCTGCAGAAGAAACTGCGCAAGCTGGAGCGCGATTATCACCAGATTCGTGAGCAGGTCGTCAGCGCTAAAGCAGGCTGGTGTACGGTGCTGCGTCTGGTCAAAGAGAACGGCATGGAGCGTCGCCTGCATCGTCGTGAGATGGCCTATCTGGGCGGAGATGAACTGCGTTCAATGTCGGATAAGGCATTGGGTGCACTGCGTCTGGCGGTGGCGGATAACGAACATCTGCGTGATGTGCTGCGCATGTCGGAAGATCCAAAACGTCCAGAACGCAAAGTACAGTTCTTTATCGCAGTTTATCAGCATCTGCGCGAACGTATTCGTCAGGACATCATTCGTACTGACGATCCGGTTGAAGCCATCGAGCAGATGGAGATTGAGCTGAATCGTCTGACGGAAGAGCTGACGGCACGCGAGCAGACGCTGGCCATCAGTTCACGCAGCGCGGCGAATATCATTCGTAAAACCATTCAGCGTGAGCAGAATCGTATTCGTCAGCTGAACCAGGGCTTGCAGGCCGTGAGCTTTGGTCAGGTGCGCAGTGTACGTCTGAATGTTAACGTGCGTGAAGCGCACTCTACGCTGCTCGATACCTTGTCTGAAGAACATGAAGCGCATCAGGATCTGTTTACCAGCAATCGTCTGACCTTCTCCGAAGCGCTGGCGAAACTCTATCAACGTCTGAATCCACAAATTGATATGGGGCAGCGCACACCACAAACCATCGGTGAAGAGCTGCTCGACTACCGCAACTATCTTGAGATGGAAGTGGAAGTGAACCGCGGCTCCGATGGCTGGCTGCGCGCAGAGAGTGGAGCGTTGTCGACCGGTGAAGCGATCGGTACCGGTATGTCAATTCTGGTGATGGTGGTGCAAAGCTGGGAAGAGGAATCACGTCGTCTGCGCGGTAAAGATATTTCGCCATGCCGACTGCTGTTCCTTGATGAAGCGGCGCGTCTCGATGCCCGCTCCATCGCCACCCTGTTCGAACTGTGTGAGCGTCTGGAGATGCAGCTGGTGATTGCTGCGCCAGAGAACATCAGCCCGGAGAAAGGCACCACCTACAAGCTGGTGCGTAAAGTGTTTAACAACACTGAACACGTGCATGTGGTGGGGCTGCGTGGATTCTCGGCAGATCCTGTGCCAGCAAAACGCGACACCAGTGATATCGATTTAGAAACAGAAAATACCTGACGCTGAATCTGGTTAAAAAACAGCGCACCGTTTAATCTGTAAGCGGCATCTGCACACTGAGGCAGATGCCGTTTTTTATTTGTATACTCAACAATAAGAGTAAGGCTGTACATAGCGAAAACAGGGCGCTGTGTCTTAGGTGAGAAGGGGGCAGGGATGTGGCTGAATAGAAGAAGCAGAATGAATCGTGCGGTACTCGCACTCAGTGTTTCACTGGTATTGTCGCCGCTGGCCACCAGCCATGCCGCGATCATTGCCGCTTTACCCGGAACTTCACATAGCGCCATGTCAGTGGCGGCGAGTCAGCATCAAATTCAGCAGGCTTTTAGCCCCAGTCAGCAGCCTTTCTATCTGCCGGGTTTAGCCGGTATCTACGCCGCGCGTAATATGGCGCCACTCTGGCAGGATCAGCAAGCGGTGCAGGCTTTCCAGCAACAGTTGGCGGAGGTGGCGCTTTCCGGCGTCCAGCCACAGTTTACTCGTTGGGTTGAATTACTGACTAATCCCACGATTACCGGCATGGCGCGCGACATCGTGCTGAGCGATGCCATGTTAGGCTATTTGCAGTTTGTCGCTAATGTGCCGACGCAGGGTGAAACCTGGCTGTACAGTAATGTTCCCTACAAATTGACGATGCCGGGCGTAGCTGCCATTAACCAGTGGCAAAATGCGGTAAACGGTGGTGGCAGTCGCGCGTTTATCATCTCGCTGGCACCGCAACATCCTCAATATGCGCCGATGCACAGTGCGCTCAAAGCGCTGCTGACCGATAACCGTCCATGGCCACAACTGCGCGACAGCGGGACGCTCCGCCCCGGCCAAATTAGCAACGATGTGCCTGCTCTCAGAGAGATTTTGCAGCGGACCGGCATGCTGACTGCCGCAACGCACAGCAGCACACCGACGCCAACTGATGATGCCGTGCCGACAGCACCTGTGCCGGTCAGCCAGAGCAATCAGCCGGTCGCGGTGAGTCCATCGGCGGCCAGCGTCAATGATTTGTCTGCACAGGCACCTGCGGCAACCGGCAACGTGGTGGCGAATACCACGCCTGCTGGTGATAATGTGTATGACGCCGCGCTGGTGGAAGGGGTAAAACGCTTCCAGCACTGGCAAGGTCTGGCAGATGATGGGGCGATAGGCCCTCGCACGCGTGAGTGGTTGAATGTGTCTCCGCAGATGCGCGCATCGTTACTGGCACTGAATATCCAGCGCCTGCGTCTGCTGCCGGATGATATGCATAACGGCATTATGGTGAACATTCCCAACTATTCACTCACCTATTACAACAACGGAGCCACGATTTTGTCATCGCGGGTGATTGTCGGTCGTCCCGATCGTAAAACGCCACTGATGCGCAGTGCGTTGAACAATGTGGTGCTCAATCCACCGTGGAATGTACCTACCACATTGGTGCGTCAGGATATCGTGCCGAAGGTCAAACAGGATCCCGGATACCTCTACAAGCACGGCTATACCTTACTGTCGGGCTGGAGTGCGGATGCCGAAGTGATCGATCCGTCGATGATTGACTGGCATATGGTTTCTGCAGCCAGTTTCCCGTATCGCATTCGTCAGGCGCCGGGCGCGATGAACTCGCTGGGTCGATATAAGTTTAATATGCCGAGTTCCGATGCCATCTATTTGCACGACACGCCTAACCATGGCTTGTTCCAGCGCGATATTCGCGCACTGAGCTCTGGTTGTGTGCGCGTGAATAAGGCCTCTGAACTGGCCGACCTGCTGCTGCAGGATGTGGGTTGGAATGACAGCCGCATCACCGACACGCTGAAACAGGGCGACACGCGCTACGTGCCGATTCGCCACCGCATCCCGGTTAATCTCTATTATTTAACCGCATGGGTCGCGGCGGATGGACAGCCGCAATATCGTACAGATATTTACAATTATGATAACCCTGCGCGCTCCGGTAGCCAGGTTCTGTCAAAAGCAGGAAAACTTCTCCTCTAGTCATTGATTTGCCGGATTTCACCTCTCTTCGAAAAGATCAGGGCCCGTCGCAAAATTTCGGTTTTGCGCGGGTTTTGGTCATTCTGTGACACATTGCGGGTTGACTGACCTCCAGGCTGCGGTTACTGTTCGGCCTTGTGTACTTTTTACACATTTTTTTATCGCTTTAGATTAGGTAACCCCGCTACATGGCTAATTTTGATTCTCAACGTCGTCGATTGCTCCTGATTGGAGGCGCAGCGGCAGGTTTGTCTCTGCTTCCTGGTTCAGCGCTGGCTTCGCTTTCCACCTCGCGCCCCCGAGTATTGACGCTTAATAACCTTCACACCGGTGAAACCCTTAAAACGGAGTTTTTTAACGGCAAGAGTTATGACAAGGATGAGTTAGCCCGCTTAAATCACTTCTTCCGTGATTACCGCGCCAATCAAGTGAAACACATCGATCCGCATCTGTTTGATCAGCTCTATCGCTTACAGATGGTGCTCAACACCCGCAAACCGGTGCAGCTTATCTCAGGCTACCGTACGCTGGCCACTAACAATATGCTGCGTGAATCGGGTCCTGGCGTGGCCAAACACAGTTATCACACCAAAGGGCAGGCGATGGATTTCCATATCGAGGGAATTTCATTGAGCAATGTTCGCAAAGCGGCGTTATCTATGCGCGCCGGTGGTGTAGGATATTACCCGCGCAGCAACTTCGTACACATAGATACCGGGCCTGCAAGGCACTGGTCCTGATACCGGCAGCGCTGCGTGTGTCGGTCATGGAGCGCTATGAATTACCACATTATTCCGGTTACGGCCTTTTCTCAAAACTGCTCGGTCATCTGGGATGACGAAACTCAGCAGGCGGCGCTGGTGGATCCCGGCGGCGATGCCGAGACGATTATTGCCGTATTAGCTGAGCGGGGATTAACCCCCGCGCAAATTCTGCTGACGCATGGTCATCTTGATCATGTGGGGGCCGCCGCTGAACTCGCCGCACACTATCAAATTCCTATTGTTGGCCCTCACAAGCTGGATGCGTTCTGGCTGGATAATTTGCCGACGCAAAGCCGTATGTTTGGCCTGCCGGAATGTGCGCCACTGGCGCCGGATCGCTGGCTGGAAGAGGGCGAAACGGTTCAGGTTGGCAATGTCACGCTGGAAGTGCTGCTGTGCCCGGGTCATACGCCGGGACACATTGTTTTCTTTGACCGGGCTGGGCGCTTATTGATATCGGGTGATGTGATTTTCAATGGCGGTGTCGGACGTACCGATTTCCCGCAGGGCAGCCACAGCGATTTAATCAATGCGATTAACACTAAGCTGTTACCGCTGGGTGATGATGTGACCTTTGTGCCGGGCCACGGTCCGATTTCCACCTTGGGTCGGGAGCGTATCAGTAATCCGTTCCTGTAATAAGAAATGGGCCATTAAGGCCCATTTCTCGTTCTGCTGACTTGTTTAGAGTACAGCGACAATCGCTTCACAGAGCGCAGACATATTGTCTGGCGTCATCCCGGCCACGTTCACGCGACCAGAGTTAACGGCATACACGCCGAACTCGTCACGCAGGCGCACAACCTGATCTTTGGTCAGGCCGCTAAACGAAAACATGCCATTCTGCTTAATGATAAAGCTGAAGTCCTGTTTCGCGCCTTTCTCTGCCAGGGTATTCACGAACAGCTGACGCATGCGCTGGATGCGCTGACGCATGTCTGTCAGCTCCTGCACCCAGATGGTACGCAACGCGTCGTTACCGAGGATGGTGGCGACCACAGCGGCACCGTGTGACGGTGGGTTAGAGTAGTTAGCACGGATGCTGTATTTCACCTGGCTAAAGGCGGTTTTCGCGACATCGCTGTTGGCGGCAACCAGCGTCAGTGCACCGACACGCTCGTTGTACAGGCCAAAGTTCTTAGAGTAAGAGCTGGCAACAATCAGCTCCTGATGAGACGCGGCGAAAATACGCAGGCCCTCGGCATCTTCATCCAGGCCACGTGCAAAGCCCTGGTAAGCGAAGTCGAACAGCGGCAGCCAACCTTTTTCCTGGGACAGCTTCGCCAGCTGTTGCCATTGGTCCGCGGAAGGATCGACGCCAGTCGGGTTGTGGCAGCAGCCGTGGAAAAGAACCACGTCGCCGGCTTTGGCTTCCTGCAACGAAGCGACCATGCCTGCGAAATCGAGGCTATGGTTGGCCGCGTCGTAATACTGGTAATCACAAACTTCCAGACCCGCCGCGTTGAATACGTTTTTGTGGTTCGGCCAGCTAGGGTTGCTTACCCACACACGCTTCACATTGGTCTGCGTCGCGAGGAAATCCGCAGCGACGCGCAATGCACCGGTGCCGCCTGGAGTTTGTGCTGTGCACGCGCGGCCCGCTGAAATCAGCGCGCTCTCTTTGCCGAACAGCAATTCCTGAGTGCAGCGAGCAAAGTCGGCCAGACCATCAATGCTCAGATAATTTTTGGTGGTTTCATTTTCCAGCAGATACTGCTCAGCTTTTTTAACACTGGTGAGTACCGGTGTTTTACCGGTTTCATCTTTATAGACACCAATGCCAAGGTTGATTTTATTCGGGCGGTCGTCGGCGCGAAACAGGTCAGCCAGTCCCAGAATAGGATCGGCGGGTGCGGCAGAGATCGATTCAAACATGAGTCAGTTCCGTTTGGGTGAACTTTAGCGAAATGAGCTATCAGGTTAGCGTCAGATGATACGCTTGCCAACCGCTGACATAAAAAAGAAATAAGCCGCGTGTATAAAGTAGTGGCGCTAATTGAGAAGCTGATCACTGAAAAGCAAAACGGAGCCCGAAGGCTCCGTTTTTAGGCGATACACATATCTAATCGAGAGATTAGAACTGGTATACCAGGCCTACAGCAACTACGTCGTCGGTAGCCAGACCCAGAGGGTTGTTGTCATCCAACTGGTTGATTTTGTAATCAACGTAGGTAGCCATGTTTTTGTTGAAGTAGTAGGTTGCGCCCACATCGATGTATTTAACCAAGTCAGCATCGCCGATACCTTCGATGTCTTTGCCTTTAGACTGGACATAAGCGATGGATGGACGCAGACCGAAGTCGAACTGGTACTGGGCAACAACTTCAAAGTTCTGAGCTTTGTTAGCAAAGCCAGCAACAGATGTGTTGGTACCTGCGATGTTTACTGTGCCAGAGATAGGCGTTGAGTTACGGGTTTCACCGTACATAGCAGCAAGGTAGATGTTGTTTGCATCATACTTGATAGCAGTTGCCCAGTTTTCAGCACGTTTACCAGCGCCTACACCAGTTCCAATTGCTTCGCCTTCGCTGTAAACAGTACCTGCAGCCTGAGCATTAGTACGATCGCTGCTGCTATAAGCTCCAGCAAAACCTAAACCGATTGGCGAAGTGTAAGAAGTTGACAGACCATAGCCGTCACCGTTAGCACGACGGGTATCGTCACGGTCATTTTTGCCCTGGTACTGTACTGCGAAGTTCCAACCGTCAACCAGACCGAAGAAGTTGGTGTTACGGTAAGTCAGTAAACCGGTGCTACGACCGTTCATGAAGTTATCTGAGTAACCAGAGTCACCACCGAATTCTGGCAGAACGTCAGTCCAGCCGATTGCGTCGTATACAACGCCGTAGTTACGACCGTAGTCGATTGAACCTGCATCACCGAATTTCAGACCCGCGAAGCCCAGACGGGTTTTGTTACCGTCTTGCGCGTCAGAACCTTCAGAGTTGTTCGCCTGAACGTTGTATTCCCACTGGCCGTAACCGGTCAGCTGGTCGTTAATCTGGGTTTCACCCTTGAAGCCAAAGCGAACATAAGTCTGATCGCCGTCATCGCCAGCGTTGTCAGAGAAGTAGTGCAGACCAACAGCTTTACCGTACAGATCCAGTTTGTTGCCGTCTTTGTTATAGATTTCTGCTGCGTTTGCTGCGCCTGCAGCTAACAGAGCAGGGATAACCACTGCAAGAATGTTGCGCTTCATCATTTTTTATTACCCTCATTGGAGTTATTTGGACATCTGCCACTGCCGTCAAGAAACCTTTACGGGAACCTTGAAAGAAGTTTGATGTCTCCTGTGTCTGCACGCATCTTTCCATCACAGGGTTGCTATTTCTAGCCCGAAAATGATTCAAATCTCGCAATTACGTATCAAAAAGAAATTTTGTATTACAATTTGTAAAATATCGGGAACTTTGTGAGAGAACTCAAAATTTACAAAAATAAAAAAAGGCCGGCTAGGCCGACCTCGTTATATATATGAATTACTTATATTTAATCGCGAATTTTAGAAATTAGCGTTACGTGGAGTACGTGGGAAGGGGATAACATCCCTTACATTTTGTACGCCGGTGACATAGGCAATTAATCGTTCAAAACCCAATCCAAAGCCAGCATGTGGCACGGTGCCGTAACGACGAAGGTCACGATACCACCAATAATCTTCTTTATTCAGACCCATTTCAGCCAGACGCGCATCTAGTACATCCAGACGCTCTTCACGCTGTGAACCACCGATGATCTCGCCAATGCCCGGCGCCAGGACATCCATCGCTGCAACGGTTTTGCCATCTTCATTCATGCGCATGTAGAACGCTTTGATGTCTTTCGGATAGTTCTTCACCACCACCGGCGCTTTGAAGTGTTTCTCCGCCAGATAACGTTCGTGCTCGGAGGAGAGATCCACACCCCATGACACTGAGTTCTCAAACGTCTGACCGCTTTTCAGCAGAATGTCGACGGCATCGGTGTAGTCTACCTGGGCGAAATCGGTTGTGACAAAACGTTCTAAGCGCGCAATCGCATCTTTGTCTACGCGTTCAGCAAAGAACGCCATGTCGTCAGCACGCTCTTCAAGCACCGCCTTGAACACATACTTCAGCATGGCCTCAGCCAGTGCAGCAGCGTCGTCAAGGTTAGCGAAAGCGACTTCCGGTTCCAGCATCCAGAATTCCGCTAAGTGACGGCTGGTGTTGGAGTTTTCTGCGCGGAAGGTCGGGCCAAAGGTATAGACTTTTGACAATGCACAGGCATAAGTCTCAGCATTCAGCTGGCCAGAAACGGTCAGGAAGGCTTCTTTACCAAAGAAATCTTTGTCGTAGTCAACTTTGCCCTGCGGATCGCGCGGCAGGTTTTCCATGTCCAGCGTAGAGACGCGGAACATCTCGCCCGCACCTTCTGTATCCGATGCGGTGATCAGCGGGGTAGAAACCCAGAAATAGCCATTTTCGTGGAAGAAGCGATGCAGCGCCTGCGCCAGAGTATGACGTGTACGCGCTACGGCACCGACCAGATTGGTGCGCGGACGCAAGTGTGCGACTTCACGCAGGTATTCGATACTGTGGCGTTTTGCCGCCATGGGATAGGTATCCGGATCGTCTACCCAGCCGGTGACTTCTACGTTGGTCGCCTGCAGTTCAAAGGCCTGGCCTTCGCCCGGTGATTCCACCACTTTACCGGTGACAATCACAGAACAGCCCGTGGTCAGACGCAGCACTTCATCCTGATAATTATTCAGAGAATTATTGACGACGGCCTGAACGGGATTAAAGCAGGAACCGTCATAAACGGCGATAAAGGAAAGACCGGCTTTGGAATCTCTTCGGGTACGCACCCAACCACGTACGGTGACCTCACTGTCAACCGCGACACGGCCGTGCAGTACATCCGCTACAGGCACTACGCTCATAAATATCTCTCTATATATAGAAGTGGATAAAAGCCCCATTTCGGGGTTTTGCTATGTTACTTGCGAGCCATCAGGAAACAAGCAATTTTGCAGGGGAAAAAGGGAGATTTGTTGTGAAAGAGCAGGGTGCGGGCACCCTGCATCCATGATTAGCTGGCTCTTTTCACCAGCGGGAGGTCGAATGCTTTACGCAGGGCGCGCACGAAGGCTTTGTCCTGGCAGATAGTTTTGCCTGGGCTGTCAGAGAGTTTCGCCACCGGTTTGCCATTGCAGCTCACCAGTTTAATCACGATGTTCAGTGGTGTGACGCCAGTAATATCGCAGGTCAGGCGCGTACCAATGCCAAATACCACGTTGGCGCGTTGACCAAAGTGACGATATAACGCCAGCGCTTTATCCAGATTGAGGTTATCTGAGAACACCAGCGTTTTACTCTTCGGATCGATATCCAGACGCTGATAGTGCGCAATGGCTTTTTCACCCCACTCCACGGGATCTCCCGAGTCATGGCGCAAACCCTGATAGCGATGGGCAAAGCCCGGGCCGAAATCACGCAGGAAGGCATCCATGGTGATGCAGTCTGTCAACGCGATACCGAGTTGGTCATCATACTCATCCAGCCAGGATTGCAGCGCCGCGCGTTGGCTATTCGCCAGCACCGGGCTGATCTGTTGATGTGCCTGGAACCACTCATGGGCCTGAGTGCCCACCGGATTAAGCTGCAAGCGCCGGGCGAGATCGTAATTGCTGGTGCCCACTAACCACGGGAATTCCGCTTTTAACGTACTGACGATCGCTTCCTGAACCGCTTTGGAGTAGCGGCGACGGGTACCAAAATCCATCAGCTGGAAGCGAGACATATCGAGATCGCCCACCTGCTGACGGAAATCGACCAGCTTCTGCTGCAATTGAGTGACCGCTTGTTCCACACCGATCTCCGGTGTGCGATGGCGATGCACCACTTCACTGATCAGCGCCAGCAGCGGCACTTCCCAAAGAATAACTTCGCGCCATGGCCCGCTGATCTGAATAGACAAACGGCCATTCTCATTGCGCACCCTGACCTGAGAGGGATCAAAGCGGAATTGGCGCAGCCAGTTGAGGTAATCGGATTCAAAGAAAGGTAAGCCGCTGAGATAGTGATATTCGTTGTCGCTCAGGGCAAGGGAGGGCAGCGTATCGAGTTGCGCGCGAATTTCATCGGCATACTGGCCGAGCAATTCATCGCCGCGACAACGAAATTCTGCCGTTACCGGGACATCGTAGTAACGATGATAAACGGCCTGCTGCATATGAAGCTTATACGCATCGGTATCAAGCAGCGTGGTCAAAATCGGGGAAGCATGTCCAGTCATGGTGCGTTTCAGCATCCTCTTCCGCGGAGCAGAGCCCGGTGTCAACAAAGTCATAAAGACGCAGGAGTATAAAACAGTAATGACCGCGATCACACCATAATTGCGGGTGGCAGGTCGAGGGTCATTTGTGCCATTGTTAATGAATTGTAGCCTTTTGCACGAAGGCACGCATTGTGCGTGGCAACGAAGGCACAACCCGCTTAGACTTTGACGGGTCAACATATTAACGATGCGAGAAGGACTTATGACGCAACAGCCGCAAATCAAATATCGCCACGACTACCGTGCGCCGGATTATACCATCACCGATATCGACCTGACGTTTGACCTCGATGCCTCCAGCACACGCGTGACGGCGGTGAGCCAGGTGAAGCGTCTCGGTGCTGCGGATGCCGAACTGCGTCTGGATGGCGAAGACCTCACGCTGGTGTCGCTGGCGGTGGATGGCCATCCCTGGTCACACTATCGTGAAGAAGAGGGCGCGCTGGTCATCAGCCAACTGCCCGACAACTTTACCCTGACCATAATTAATGACATCCATCCGGATACCAACACCGCGTTGGAAGGGTTGTACAAGTCGGGTGATGCACTCTGTACCCAGTGTGAAGCTGAAGGCTTCCGCCATATCACCTGGTATCTGGATCGCCCGGACGTGCTGGCGCGCTTTACCACCACCATCATTGCCGATGCGGCAAAATATCCGTTCCTGCTCTCCAACGGCAATAAGTTAGAGAGCGGTCGTCATGAAGATGGTCGCCACTGGGTGAAGTGGCAGGATCCGTTCCCGAAACCGTGCTATCTGTTTGCGCTGGTGGCGGGCGATTTCGACGTGCTGCGCGACAGCTTTACCACGCGTTCCGGCCGTGATGTGGCGCTGGAGATCTTCGTCGATCGTGGCAATCTCGATCGTGCCGACTGGGCGATGACCTCTTTGAAAGCCAGCATGAAATGGGATGAAGAGCGCTTTAACCTCGAATATGACCTCGACATATTTATGATCGTCGCGGTGGATTTCTTCAATATGGGCGCAATGGAGAACAAAGGCCTCAACGTCTTCAACTCCAAATATGTGCTGGCGAAAGCCGAGACCGCCACTGATAAAGATTATCTCGGTATTGAGGCGGTGATTGGTCACGAATACTTTCATAACTGGACCGGTAACCGCGTCACCTGCCGTGACTGGTTCCAGCTCAGCCTGAAAGAGGGCCTAACCGTGTTCCGCGACCAGGAGTTTAGCTCTGACCTGGGCTCGCGTGCGGTTAACCGCATCGACAACGTACGCGTGATGCGCGGCGCACAGTTTGCCGAAGATGCCAGCCCAATGGCGCACCCGATCCGCCCGGATCAGGTGATCGAGATGAACAACTTCTATACCCTGACGGTGTACGAAAAAGGCTCTGAAGTGATTCGCATGATGCATACTCTGCTCGGCGAAGCCAATTTCCAGAAAGGCATGCAGCTCTATTTTGAGCGTCACGATGGTAGTGCGGCCACCTGCGACGATTTTGTTCAGGCGATGGAAGATGCCTCCAATGTTGATTTGTCACAGTTCCGTCGCTGGTACAGCCAGGCGGGTACACCGGTGCTGACGGTGCGTGATGACTACAATCCTGAGCTGGAGCAGTACACGCTGCACGTGACACAACACACGCCACCAACGGCCGAGCAGAAAGAGAAGTTGCCGCTGCATATCCCGCTGGATATTGAACTGTACGACAACGAAGGCAAGGTGATTCCGCTGCAGCATAACGGCCATCCGGTGCATCATGTGCTGAATGTCACCGAGGAGTTCCAGACCTTTATTTTCGATAACGTGCACTTCCAGCCAGTGCCTTCGCTGCTGCGTGAATTCTCGGCGCCCGTGAAGCTCGATTATAAATGGAGCGATGCGCAGCTCACCTTCCTGATGCGCCACGCCCGCAACGATTTCTCGCGCTGGGATGCGGCGCAAAGTTTGCTGGCGACTTATATCCGTCTGAATGTCGCGCGCCATCAGCAGGGACAACCGCTGTCGCTGCCGTTGCACGTGGCGGATGCCTTCCGCGCGGTGTTACTGGAAGAGCAGGGCGATCCGGCGTTAACCGCGTTGATTTTGTCACTGCCTGGCGAGAATGAAATCGCCGAGCTGTTTGACGTGATCGATCCGCTGGCGATTTCTGCGGTGCGTGCGGCGCTGGTGCATGCGCTGGCAACCGAACTGAGCGATGAATTGTATGCTGTGTATCTGGCGAATCAGAGTCACGAATACAAGGTTGAGCATGCGGAAATCGGCAAGCGTGCACTGAAAAATGTCTGCCTGAGCTATCTGGCGTTCGCCGATGTGGAGCAAGCAGATAAACTGGTACAGGCGCAGTATTATCAAGCCAACAACATGACGGATGCGCTGGCCGCGCTCTCGGCAGCGGTGTCAGCGCAGTTGCCGTGCCGTGAAGCCTTGCTGGCCGCCTACGACGAGCGCTGGCATCAGGATGGTCTGGTGATGGACAAATGGTTTGTGCTGCAGGCCACCAGCCCGGCGGACAACGTGCTGAGCAAGGTGCGTGAACTGCTGAACCACCGTTCCTTTACCATGGGTAACCCGAACCGCATCCGCTCGCTGATTGGGGCTTTTGCTGCCGGCAATCCTGCGGCGTTCCACGCCAAAGACGGCAGTGGTTATCAGTTCCTGGTGGAGATGTTGACCGATCTCAACACGCGTAATCCACAAGTGGCGGCGCGTATGATCGAGCCATTGATTCGTCTGAAACGTTATGATGCCGGTCGTCAGGCATTGATGCGTAAGGCGCTGGAAACGTTAAAAGGTCTGGATAAGCTGTCGGGCGATCTGTACGAGAAGATCACCAAAGCGTTGAATGCCTGATAAGGTGTAAGCCGCATCACGATGATGCGGCTTTTACTGAATTCACCGCCACTTCCTCTGGTTGCGTGGAGTAACAGTGGCAATATCCCGCTCGACTTCGACTAACGCTGCTGAGCGAATTTCAGCGGCTGATCTGCCGGACTGCGCTTCATCACGCGATCCAGCACTTCTGCTTCCAGCTCCGCCAGACGCGCCGATCCGCGGCGACGTGGTCGCGCGAGATCCACGGTTAAATCCAGCCCAATCTGTCCCTCTTCAATCAGCAATACACGATCGGCCATCGCCACCGCTTCACTGACATCGTGGGTGACCAGCAGCACGGTAAAGTTATGCTGTTGCCATAATGATTCGATTAATCCCTGCATCTCAATACGCGTCAGTGCATCCAGCGCTCCGAGGGGTTCATCCAGCAGCAACAAACCGGGTCGATGAATCAACGCGCGAGCCAGCGCCACGCGCTGTTTTTGCCCACCCGATAGTGCCGCTGGCCACTCGTTAGCGCGATCGGCTAAACCCACCGCCTCCAGAGCTTCCAGTGCGGCAGCCCGCCATTCACGCCCCTTTAAACCCAGACCCACATTATCGATAACTTTTTTCCACGGCAGCAGACGTGCATCCTGGAACATGAGACGTGTGTCTTCGCGTGCTTGCGCTAACGGCGCAGTGCCTGCCAGCAGCTCACCGCGCGAAGTGGATTCCAGTCCCGCCAGCAGGCGCAGCAGGGTGCTTTTACCGCATCCGCTGCGGCCCACCACGGCAACAAACTGCCCGGCAGGGATATGCAGATTGATATTGTTGAGGATGGTGCGGTCGCCATACTGCTTACTGACGCCGTTAACGCCAACGGGGTTGCCGCTGTTCAGACGCGACGGGCTCAAAGTTGCGTTGCTCATGCGTTCTCCTTCAATTGATAAGCCGGATGCCAGCGCAGCCATACGCGCTCCAGCAGTTGAGCGGCGACATCGGCCAGTTTGCCGAGCAGCGCATAGAGAATGATGGCGACCACCACCACATCGGTTTGCAGGAATTCGCGTGCGTTCATCGCCAGATAGCCAATGCCAGAGTTGGCCGAGATTGTTTCAGCCACAATCAGCGTCAGCCACATCAGGCCGAGGGCAAAGCGTACGCCGACCATGATCGAAGGCAGCGCACCTGGCAGAATCACCTGAATAAACAGACTCCAGCCAGAAAGACCATAACTGCGCGCCATCTCCACCAGACCACGATCGATATTACGGATGCCGTGATAAGTGTTGAGGTAAATCGGGAATAAGGTGCCGAGTGCCACCAGGAAAATCTTGGCTGACTCATCGATGCCGAACCAAAGAATCACCAGCGGGATTAATGCCAGGTGCGGCACGTTGCGCAGCATCTGCACAGAGGTATCCAGCAAACGTTCGCCCACGCGTGAGGTGCCGGTGATCAAGCCAAGCACCAAACCGATCGAGCCGCCAATGGCAAAGCCGATCGCCGCACGCCAGCCACTGATGGCGAGGTTTTGCCACAGTTCACCACTCACCGTCAGCTTCCAGAACGTAATAATGATGTTTTCCGGTGATGGCAGAATACGTGTTGAGAGCCAGCCCACCTGAGAGGCAAGCTGCCACACCGCAACCAGCAGCACCGGTAAAGCCCAGGGCAGTAGGGCATTACTCAGCTGTTTTTGAAACTTTGCCATCCTGAACTCCTTAGCTCTGAGACACTTTCTGCGGGGTGAAATCATTGGCTACCGCTTCACCGTGCGCTTGCACCACACGAGGTTTCGGCACTTCTGGGATGGCCAAATCAAGGTGTGGGAACAGTAGCTCACCGACACGATAGGCTTCTTCAAGATGCGGATAACCTGAGAGAATAAAGGTCTCGATGCCGAGGTCGCTGTACTCCTGCATACGTGCAGCCACGGTTGGGCCATCGCCCACCAGCGCAGTACCGGCACCGCCACGCACCAAACCCACGCCTGCCCACAGGTTCGGGCTGATCTCCAGCTTGTCACGGCGGCCACCATGCAGCGCAGCCATGCGCTGTTGTCCGACAGAATCGGTACGGGCAAAGGCCGCCTGCGCTTTGGCAATAGTGGCATCGTCAAGATGAGCAATCAGGCGATCCGCTGCCTGCCAGGCTTCTTCATTGGTTTCACGCACGATGACGTGCAGACGAATGCCAAAGCGCACTTTACGGCCCTGTGCCGCCGCTTTGGCACGCACTTGATCAATTTTCTCTTTGACTAATGCCGGAGGCTCGCCCCAGGTGAGATAAACATCGACCTGCTCAGCGGCGAGATCCTGCGCGGCATCGGATGAACCGCCAAACCACAGCGGTGGACGTGGCTGTTGTACCGGTTTAAACATCAGGCGTGCACCGCGCACTTTGACGTGTTTACCCTCGTAATCCACGGTTTCACCTTCTGAAACGCGACGCCATACGCGGGTGAACTCCGCTGATTCTTCATAACGCTCCCGATGATCGAGGAACACGCCGTCCCCCGCCAGCTCTTCAGGGTCGCCGCCTGTGACCAGGTTAAACAGCGCGCGCCCGTTGGACAGACGATCCAGCGTCGCGGCCTGGCGCGCTGCCTGCGTCGGTGAAATCACGCTTGGACGCAGCGCCACCAGAAAGCGCAAACGTTGCGTCACCGGAATCAGTGACGCGGCCACCAGCCAGGCATCTTCGCAGGAGCGGCCGGTGGGGATCAGCACGCCGCCAAAGCCAAGGCGATCGGCGGCCTGAGCAATCTGCTGCAGATAACCGTGATCGACAGGACGCGAACCTTCGGCGGTGCCAAGATAGTGCCCATCACCGTGGGTGGGAAGAAACCAAAATACGGATATGCTCATGATTCAATTCCTTATGGCTGGGCGGACTGTGGATGCCAGATGCGGTCAGTGATGTTCACTTTTACCGGCATCAAATGATTGGCATAAAACAGGTCGGCCGTTTGCTGTTGGGCCTGCGCAGTATGTGCGCTGACCGGCGTAATCGTGGTGGGTGGACGATGGTCGAGATAGCTGGCAATCACCGGCTTGGGTAAGCCCATCGCTTGTGCCAGCAGATCAATACTTTGCTCGCGTTGGCTGCGGGTGAGCGCGTCAGCATCGCTGAAGGTTTGCAGCACTTGCTGGATAAATGGACCGTTGGCTTCGGCATATTTGCGTGTGGCTAAATAGAAGGAACCGGTCTGGTTGAGCTTGCTGCCATCAGCCAGTACGCGCACGTTGCCTTGCAGTAAGGCGGCAGAGTAGTAGGGATCCCAAATAGCCCAGGCATCGACATCGCCCTGCTGGAAAGCGGCTCGCGCATCGGCGGGGGTCAGATAGGTGGGCTGGATATCTTTAAAGCTCAGGCCAGCCTGCTCCAGCGCACGCAACAATAAGTTGTGTGAACTGGAGCCCTTCTGAAAGGCCACTTTATGACCTTTCAAATCGGCAACACGCTTAATCGGGCTGTCTTTGGGCACCAGAATCACCTCAGCCTGAGGTTTCGGTGGTTCGGAACCGACATACAGCAGATCCGCGCCTGCTGCCTGGGCAAACAGCGGTGGAATATCACCGGTGCTGCCTAAATCAATGCTATCGACATTCAGCGCCTCCAGCATCTGCGGGCCCGCGGGAAATTCAATCCATTTGATCTGGGTATGGGGGAAACGTTGTTCCAGCATCTGGTGAGATTTTGCTAACACCATGCTCACCGAACCTTTTTGATACCCCACACGCAATTGCGCCGGGGCATCAGCGGCAACGGCGTTGGCACTCAGGGCAAATAGCGCAGCAAAGGCTGGCAGCAGTAAACCCGTAAACATCCTTTTCATGATTCTTCCTTTATACCGCTTGAGCGTAAGGTTGATGGCGACGATGCAGTGCATGCCAGAAGGTGTCGAGCGCATCATCAATGCGATCGGCCAGTTGTTGATCCAGCTCTGGCTGGCGGTCGTAATTCACTATTTGCGTATCGGTGGCAAACACCCCATGCAGCACTTCCTGGGCTTTCAGCGCATTCAATACCGGCTTGAGCGCGTAATCCACGGCCAGTAAATGGGATGCACTACCGCCGCTGGCCAATGGCAACACCACTTTGTGTTCCAGGGCACGTTCTGGCAGTAAATCAAGCAGGGTTTTCAGCGCACCCGAAAATGAAGCTTTATAAATAGGGGTGGCAACAATCAGTCCGTCCGCCAGCGCCAGGTCGGCTTTCAATGCGTTGAGGGCTGGGGAGTCAAAGCGCGCATAGAGCAGATCGTCCGCCTGAAAGTTGTGAATATTCCAGGGAATGACTTCAACACCGCGTGCTTCCAACGCGTGTTGGCAAAGGCTGAGCAGTGCAGTAGAGCGCGATGGGAAGCGAGGGCTGCCCGCCAGCGTAATAACTCGCATGGTCACTCCTTATAACTGAAAGTTATTGATTATCTGAAATTGAGAACTGATACGTTCAATACTGGCAGAGCGCGTGCGCGGGTATAAATGATTTATCTGGCAAACTTAAGCCGAAATATGGGATTGGCGGGGAGGAGATGTTAGTGAAAGGCATGCCGTGTTCTGGGCTAAGGATATTCTGAAAACTCAGTGAGGTGAATGCTTCTCACTTAAGCACGGGCGTGAGTATCACTCAGGGGAATGATTAATTTGGATGAAGTTTCTTATTAATAGAGTGTTTGAGAGAGAAAATGAAGGATGAATGAATCTTTCAAACGATAAAAGAATATTTTTCTTTTACGAATGAAAGAGTAGTGGGGGAGCGAACAGTCCGAAGTGTTTTTTTTGAGCGGCAAGTCATTTCAGGAGGGGTGTTTCACTCTGGTAAATAATGGATTGATTCGTGATTAAGTGTTTCTAAAAGCGTACAAACATTAAAAATAAGGCATGCCTTACTCCTGTTTTGGCTAAAAATCGTTATCTTTATTCTCGATGCTTTAGCCCTGGTACAGAAAGTTTTAACAATTAAGATTAGGGTGACGTCTGGAAGGCCGATAAAAAATGAATTCTCTGCCCTTAGCCTGTTTATAATCTGTTGAGATTAATTGCGCTAAAAATCTTCATCAGCTTGTCTGTTATTTTTTACTTGAGCATTTCATTGGGAAAGGTTCAGGTTTTCATCTTTTATTGGGGATATAAAATATGGAACGCTTTTCTCCGGATCACGATGTGTCTGGCCCAGCGATGAACGCAGGGCTAGAAGATCGATTGCTATCAGATTTAACCCTTCGCTGCTATGAGCTCCAATCGGTTATCACCTCTCAACGCTTTAATTTGGTCAATACAGACCCTGACAGGATTGCAGGTTTGAATGAGGATGACTTCTTACTGTTTGCACCCGCTGGCTTTACGCCTGCAGTCGCACTGTTGCTGGAGGTCGCTAAATGCAACGATCAGCGTCCTGAGCTGAACTGTTTTATCCAACCTCTGTCCCCTCAGCACACCCTTAAAACGGGATTGCAGTCTTCATTACAACTCTTTCAGCAGTTACAGACCGGGCAGCATTGGTGCCAACATTACCTCGTCATCCTGCGTGTTGCGCTTGTTTACGCCGCAACACCTTTGAATCGCATGCGGGATGTGATGCTTGCTGGGTTGATTAATACGGAGTCCGTCTGGGTACTGGATACCTTAAATAGCGCCAGTGACGAGAAAGAGTGTGCCACGTTAAGCTATCAACAGTTTATGCAAGAGTATGAAAAATTGACCCGAATGACGCATTATCTGCCTGAAAGGAATGCTTATCGGCAAAGTTATTTAAGGGGCGGATTATTGAACCTGATTCAGCAGGACTTAAATCATACAGACAAACTCTCTGATAATGTGCGGCACGCCATTCACTATTTCTCAGAGCAGTTTCCTGCACAGGGTGTCATGGAAAAACTCATGTTGAAACAACCGGACATCTATTTCAATCTGATGAAAGTCAGAAAAACCTCTGTTGTATGAGACCAACGTTGGTTTTAAGAATTAGTCCCGTGTGCGCCGAGCTTTTTTTATGCCACGCTAATTCTCCTTGAGAAAAAACTGACACCAAAACACTTATGTCGATTAAACGTAACGCGATTGCCAACTATGTTGGCCAAATCTATCTGACGCTGTCAGGTATTTTGGTGGTACCACTTTATATTCAACATTTAGGAATGGAAGCCTACGGTCTGGTCGGCTTCTTTTCTATTTTATTGACGTGGTTACAACTGCTGGATGCCGGGGTTTCTACTACCTTGATGCGTGAAGCTGCGCGCTATCGTGCCAATCAAGCCGAATTTGTCTGGTTCCCGGCGCTGTTTGCCACCTTGACGCGATTCTTTCTGATTTCAACGCTAATCCTTGTGGTACTGGGTTGGATTGCCACGCCGTGGATTGCCGCTCATTGGCTCAATGCGCAACATCTGCCAGCCAGGGATGTGGTGATTGCGGTTGGCATTATGGTCATTACCGCGGCCATACGCTGGCGTACCAGCCCGTATCGTAGCGTGATTGTCGGATTTGAACATCAGGTCTGGCTAAATGGCGTTAACCTGATCATCACCACATTGCGTACTTTTGGTGCCGTGGTGGTGATTCAGTTTTTCCCTAACCCTGTGCTGACCTTCTTTATCTGGCAATTGCTGGTATCGATTGCCGAAGCGGCATGCTGTATTTACAAATCCTGCCAACTGGTCCCACGTTCCGCGCGCAAAGAGAAGCGTGATGACCTGAAAGGAGTATTGCGGCCCTTTATTCGTTTTGCGCTCAGCGCGGCCTACTCCAGTGCGGTCTGGACCTTTATTTCACAGATTGACCGACTGGTCCTGTCCAAAACCCTGCCGCTGAGCCAATACGGTTCGTTTACCGTGGTGGCGACCGCGGCTACCGGCATCCTGCTGCTCAGCAGCCCGATCATGCAGGCGATTGTGCCGCGCATGACCGGCATGAAAACCCGTAATGAAGGCGATGCGGAAGCGCTCAAACTCTATCGCTATACTACTCAGGCCGTCGCGATATTTATGGCGCCGCTCAGTATCACCATTGCCTGTTATGCCGGACCGCTGCTTTGGGCCTGGACCCAGAAAACCCAGATTGTTGATGAGATGTCATTTGTGCTCAGTCTTTACGCGCTGGGCAGCGGCATTCAGGCCATCTGTGGCCTGCTGTATCACCTGCAATACATCAACGGCAATCTCAAATTGCATATGCAAGGCTTCAGCGTGTTCGCATTGATTTTGGTACCGCTCAACATCTGGTGCGCGATGCATTTTGGCGCGCTGGGTACCGGATGGTTGTGGCTGGGGCAAAACATCTTCTATTTAGTGGGTTGGGCATGGCTGGTACACCGCCGTTTCGCGCCCGGTCTGCATTTCACCTGGCTCACGCGTGATGTGATGTTGATTTGGGCGGCATCCGCGCTGATGGCCTGGTTAAGCACCTTCTTGCCTATCGACTGGAATCAAAACCGTTGGATCAACCTGCTGTGGTTAGGCCTGATTGGCGCAATCAATCTTGGTGTGTGCTGTTTGCTGCATAGCCTGGTGCTAAAGCGCCTGCGCTTGCCGTTATTCAATGTTGAGGAGAGAGGATGAGAATGTTGACATCTCGCCGCGTGCCGACCGTTTCTGTCATCGTGCCAAACTGGAACTGTGCCCCGTGGCTGCCAGAGGCGATGGGTTCGTTGTTACGTCAATCATCACCGCCCGATGAGATCATTATCATTGATGACGGTTCAAGTGATAGCAGTGTGGCCTGGCTCACCGCTTTCGCTGCTGCGCATCCGCAGGTCACTCTGCTGAGCGGTGAACGCGGCGGCGTCAGCGCCGCGCGTATGAAAGGACTCGCCGCAGCCACCGGTGATTTTGTCTATTTCATGGATGCGGATGATTTCGTTTCGACTGAACTGTTTGCTGATTTTCGACGGGTACAGGCCAGGCATCAGGAAATTGATCTGTTCTGTTTTGGCGCGAAGATGTTTCTTGATCTGCCTGTGGCGCAGCGCCAGTATCAACGTATTCATCAACGTCATGTCAGTGGTTTATTGCCCGGGGGCAGGGCAAGTCTGCACATTTTGCTGCAACACCAGTCGGCACATCGCGTGGTGTGGAGCTCGATCATGTCGCGACGTTTAATCGATCAGCTGGCGTTGCAGTTCCTTCCCATTCAGAACCACGAAGATGCGCCCTGGATGTTTGCGCTCTATATGGCCGCGCGTCAAATCTACTGCACCAGCCAAAGCTACTACTACAAGCGCTTCATGCTCAGTTCATTGTCCCAGAGCACGCGTGACTTTTCGTGGGTAAAAAATTACTTCATTGCGCGACAAAGCAGCGAGCAGTTTTTACGCGACCAGCAGCAACCCGTTGATGAGTTGTTGTTGGATGATTACTACCAGACGGTGATGAAGGGCTGTCTCGCGCAAATCCGTAAAAATCACATGACCGTGCCCAATGAATGGCAGGCTCCGGTGAATCAAGTGGTAAGTAAGATGCTGCAACAGGATGCGCGCCTGAAGCTGCTGTGGTATTGCCCGTCGATTTACCTCGGATTGCAAAATGTTCGTGAACAAGTCGGGCGCTATTCTGCACGTCGCTGACCGTGATCAATTCTCCCGCTGCTGATTAAATTTACTTTTGCGCCAGAGGCCTTTACCATTCTGGCGCACAAATTTCCGTGCACCCGACTTCTTCGCTTCCGCCATTCAGGAGAGTGCATGTTATATCCTATCGTCCGGCCGGCGCTGTTTAAGCTCGATCCAGAGCGTGCGCACGAACTCACCTTTCAACAATTACGTTTTATCAGCGGAACGCCGCTGGAAGGACTGATTCGCCAGTCGCTGCCGTCACGCCCGGTGACCTGCATGGGATTGACTTTCCCTAACGCGCTGGGGCTTGCTGCAGGCCTCGATAAAAACGCAGAGTGCATTGATGCCTTTGGTGCGATGGGTTTCGGCTTCGTGGAAGTCGGGACGGTGACGCCACGTCCACAGCCTGGCAATGATAAGCCGCGCATGTTCCGTCTGGTGGAAGCGGAAGGGATTATTAATCGCATGGGCTTTAATAATCACGGCGTCGATCACTTAGTCGAGAACGTTAAAAAAGCGCGTTTCAAAGGTGTCCTCGGTATCAATATTGGCAAAAATAAAGATACGCCAGTGGAGCAAGGCAAAGACGATTATCTGATCTGCATGGAAAAGGTGTATGCCCATGCCGGTTATATCGCCATCAATATTTCATCGCCAAACACACCTGGATTACGCACGCTGCAATATGGCGAAGCGCTGGACGATCTGCTTTCGGCGATCAAATTAAAACAAAAAGAGCTGCAGGAACGGCACCTTAAATATGTGCCGGTCGCGGTGAAGATCGCGCCGGATCTTTCTGAAGAAGAATTGATCCAGGTTGCCGACAGTTTGGTGCGCCATGAAATTGACGGTGTCATTGCCACGAATACCACGCTCGATCGTGCTTTAGTTGCTGGACTTAAATATGCCGATGAGATGGGTGGATTAAGTGGCCGTCCGGTACAGTCACGCAGCACTGAAGTGATTCGCCGCTTGTCGCAAGAGCTGCAAGGTCGCTTACCTATTATTGGCGTCGGTGGTATTGATTCACTGGTTTCCGCTCGTGAAAAAATGGCCGCAGGGGCCACATTGGTGCAGATATACTCTGGCTTTATTTATAAAGGCCCAGGTTTAATTAAAGATATCGTGACCCATCTCTAAGACATTTCCCACTTTCCCGCGCCGGGGGGTTTATTTATCCCTTCGGCTCGTTTATATTTTGTCCTGCTGATGTTTTTTTCAGCTTTTCCTTAGAGCTTTATTTTTTCATTGAGCGCCATTTAGCGCAGCGATTAACCACAGGGCACATCATGAAAATCAAACCTGATGATAACTGGCGTTGGTATTTTGACGCAGAACACGATCGTATGATGCTGGATTTGGCCGATGGCATGCTATTTCGTTCGCGCTTCTCGCGTAAAATGCTGACACCGGATGCCTTTAATGTCAGTGGTTTTTGTGTCGATGACGCTGCCCTGTATTTTACGTTTGAAGAGCGTTGCCGACAGAGTGGATTAAAAGGCGATCAGCGCGCTGAATTAGTCTTAAACGCATTAGTGGCGAGTCGTTTTTTAAAACCGCTGATGCCAAAAAGCTGGCATTTCACCAGCCATACCCAGAGCTGGCAACCCGCATCAGGCGATATGGTAGCCGTGACGCTGGCCGATAGCGGCGAACAGGCGCAATTGCTGGTGGTCGAGAGCGGCGAAAATGCGGCGTTGTGCCTGCTGGCGCAAAATACATTATCGGTAGCCGGTAAAGGTATGCAGTTAGGCGATGCCATTAAGATCATGAACGATCGTTTGCGGCCGCATCAGCAGGAACAAAACGCCCACTTTGCGCGGGCGGTTTAAGCGTTTAAGCCAAAACAATATCGCCTGCGGGAATACAGCTACAACTGAGAATCGTTCCGTCTGCGCGCACTGCGCTCTGTTTCAGCGCTTTCACTTCGCCCGATACCAGCGTCACCTTGCAGCTACCACATATCCCGGCACGACACGAGTAGGGAATGCGAAAGCCCTGCATCTCCAGTTGTTCGAGTAGCACTTGCTGGTTGTCGCCGGTAAATTCACTGCCCTGATAGCCAATGATCACTTCTGCCTGTTGGCTGGCAGCCGGTTTGAGGGTTTCCACCACCGCGCCCGCTCCGTAAGCTCGCGGTGTCTGACGAGCCAAAACCGTGAGCTCATCGCCGACGCGGATCACGCCGCTGTTGCGGGCGATCAGATTCAGACCGAAATCGATATCTCCGCTGCCGTCCTGACCGCTGCGGAAACGTTGTAACGTGGCCAGGGGTTCACCTTCGGGATGTTTGCGCCCGCTTTCGGTACCCACGGTGGTGAATACACAGCGGCTGCAGGGCTTGGGCATATCAAAAACAATCTCGCCGATTTTAACTTGCTTCCAGCTGTCTTCATCCCATGCGGCTGCGCCGCTGACCACCAGGTTAGGGCGGAATTGCTCAACGCGAACGCTGGCCGGGCAACGCTGCTGCAGATCCTGCAGTGACGACATATTCACCAGCAGGAAGGGAAAACCATCCGCGAAACTCAGCGATACCTCATCAAATTTTTTCACCCGTCGCGTGGGAGCCACACCGGTCCAGCGCAATTGCACCGGACGCGGAAAGAATTCACTCAGCCAATCATTGATTTCGGCGGGCGCAATATGCGAGGTGAAATGATTCCCCCAAACTTCAGTGGGTGACAATTGTGCCGTGAAATCGCTGAAGCGAATTAACGCCTGGCTGCCATCCGGGGCATTTAAAAATAAGCCATCGGGTAACAGCGCAGGAGTAAAACGCACCATGTCCGGATACTGTCGCGCAGTAATAAAAGTGCCGTCCAGTTCGGTCACCATGAAGATGCGATCAAACGCCAGACCACTCTCCAGCACCAGTGCATGAGACAGTTGCAAACCGTGCATCGATTTGACCGGATGAATATAGAGGCGAGAAAGCGTAATCATCGAAACTCCAACAGGACAAAAAGAAGCTAACTTTATGACATAGGACGCTGATTCGCTATAATGCGCAACAATTTTAGCAAGAGTAAAAAGTGACGATATGAATTCTCTGTTTGCCAGTACGGCGCGTGGGCTCGAAGAGCTGTTAAAAACTGAGCTGGACGCGCTGGGTGCGCAGGATTTGCAGGTGGTGCAGGGCGGCGTCCACTTCCGTGCCGATGACCGTGTGATGTACCAAAGCCTGCTGTGGAGCCGACTGGCTTCGCGTATTTTGCTGCCGCTGGGAGAATTTGGCGTCTGGAGCGATCTCGACCTGTATGTGGGCGCGCAGAGCATTCCCTGGACCGAGATGTTCGACAGCAGCACCAGCTTTGCGATTCACTTTAGCGGCACCAATGAGGTGATCCGTAACAGCCAGTTCGGCGCGTTGCGTATTAAAGATGCGATCGTTGACAGCTTTACGCGTCAGAATCTGGAGCGTCCGAGCGTGGACCGTGAACAGCCTGGCATTCGCATTAATGCGTGGCTGAATAAAGATCGTGTCAGCATCGCACTGGATCTGAGTGGCGATGCGCTGCATCAGCGTGGCTATCGTCAGCAAACCGGCCAGGCACCGCTGAAAGAGACGCTGGCGGCCGCGATTGTGATGCGTTCTGGTTGGCAGAGCACCACGCCATTGATCGATCCGATGTGCGGTTCTGGTACTTTACTGCTGGAAGCGGCGCTGATCGCTACCGATCGCGCGCCGGGCTTGCTGCGTACTCATTGGGGTTTCAACCGCTGGAAAAACCATAATCAGGCGGTCTGGCAGGAAGTACTGGCTGAGGCGAAAGAGCGTGCCCGTGTGGGGACGGCGGCCACAACCGCGCGCTTCTTCGGTTACGACAATGACAGCCGCGTGCTGGAATCCGCGCGAGCCAATGCGCGTCGTGCTGGCGTGTTCGAGCTGTTCACTTTTGCCCAGCAGGATGTGATTAAGCTGAAGAACCCGCTGGCGGGCCAGGAGATCACCGGCACCGTGCTGAGCAACCCGCCTTACGGTGAACGTCTGGAAAGCGAACCCGCGTTGATTGCGTTGCACAGCCTGCTGGGACGCATTATGAAACAGCAGTTCGGCTGCTGGAATCTGTCTCTGTTTAGTGCGTCGCCGGAATTGCTAAGCTGCCTGCAACTGCGCGCCGACCGCCAGTTCAAAGCCAAAAATGGCCCACTGGAATGTGTGCAGAAAAACTATCAGCTGGCCGCAACCAGCGGTGAAGGTAGCGCGCAGATTGCAGAGGACTTCGCTAACCGTTTGCGTAAGAATCTGAAGAAGTTGGAGAAGTGGGCGAAGCAGTCCAACATTGAATGCTATCGCTTGTATGATGCCGACTTGCCGGAATACAACGTCGCGGTAGACCGCTACGGCGACTGGGTGGTGATTCAGGAATATGCACCACCGAAAACCGTGGATGCCAATAAAGCACGTCAGCGTCTGTTTGATGTGATCAGCGCGACGCTGAGCGTGCTGGAGATTCCGGCCAATCGACTGGTGATGAAAACCCGTGAGCGTCAGAAGGGTAAAAATCAGTATCAGAAGCTGGGAGAAAAGGGCGACTTCTTCGAAGTACAGGAGTTTGACGCGCGTCTGCTGGTGAATCTGACCGATTATCTCGACACCGGTTTGTTCCTGGATCACCGTCTGGCCCGCCAAATGCTGGGCAAAATGAGCGCGGGTAAAGACTTTCTTAACCTGTTTGCCTACACCGGCACCGCCAGCGTGCACGCCGGGTTAGGCGGCGCGAAAACCACCACCACCGTGGATATGTCTCGCACTTATCTGGAGTGGGCCGAGCGCAACCTGCGTCTTAACGGTCTGACCGGACGTCAGCATCGACTGATGCACGCCGATTGTCTGAGCTGGCTGCGTGAAAGTGACGAACAATTTGATTTGATCTTCATCGATCCGCCGACTTTCTCGAATTCCAAACGAATGGAAGACGATTTTGACGTGCAGCGTGACCACATGATGCTGATGCAGAATCTGAAACGTCTGCTGCGTCGCGGTGGCACCATTATGTTCTCGAATAACAAGCGCGGTTTCAAAATGGACCTGGACGGTTTAGCCGCTCTGGGCTTACAGGCGCAGGAAATTACCCAAAAAACGTTGTCGCAAGATTTCGCACGCAACCGTCAAATTCACAACTGCTGGCTGGTTAGCCACGCCGGTAAGGAATAAGTTTTATGTCACTGATCAGTATCCATGGCGCTTACCTCTCATTCAGCGATGCGCCGCTGTTGGATAACACCGAACTGCACATCGAAGAGGGCGAACGCGTCTGTCTGGTGGGCCGTAACGGTGCCGGTAAATCCACATTAATGAAAATCATCAATGGCGAACAACCGCTGGATGATGGCCGCATTATTTACGAACAAGATTTAGTGGTGGCGCGCCTGCAACAGGACCCACCTCGGAACATTACCGGTTCAGTCTACGATTTTGTGGCGGAGGGCGTTGCGGAGCAGGCTGAGCATCTGAAAGCTTATCACGCGATTTCTCATCTGGTGATGGAAGATCCGAGCGAGAAAAACCTCAACGAAATGGGTCGTCTGCAAACCATTCTGGATCATCAGAATTTGTGGCAGCTCGATAGCCGTATCAATGACGTATTGCAGCAGATTGGTCTGGAAGCTGACACTGAGCTTTCCTCACTCTCCGGTGGCTGGCTGCGTAAAGCCGCGCTGGGCCGTGCGCTGGTGAGCAATCCACGCGTGCTGATGCTTGATGAACCGACTAACCACCTCGATATTGAAACTATCAACTGGCTGGAAACCTTCCTCAAGACCTTTACCGGCAGCATCGTGTTTATCTCGCACGACCGTTCGTTTATCCGCAATATGGCGACGCGTATTGTCGATCTCGACCGCGGTAAACTGGTTTCCTGGCCGGGCGATTACGATCAATTCCTGCTGGGTAAAGAAGAAGCACTGCGCGTCGAAGAGATGCAGAACGCGGAGTTTGACCGCAAGCTGGCGCAGGAAGAAGTCTGGATTCGCCAGGGCATCAAAGCGCGCCGTACCCGTAATGAAGGCCGCGTGCGCGCATTAAAAGCGCTGCGTCGTGAACGTTCAGAACGCCGTGATGTGATGGGCAAAGCCAACATGCAGGTCGGCGAAGCCGCTCGCTCAGGTAAGATTGTATTTGAGATGGAAAACGTCAATTACAGCGTGGATGGCAAAACGCTGGTGCGCGATTTCTCCACTCAGGTGCAGCGCGGCGATAAGATCGCCCTGATTGGCCCGAACGGCTGTGGTAAAACCACCCTACTGCGTCTGATGCTGGATGAGTTAAAAGCGGACAGTGGTCGCGTGCACTGCGGGACTAAGCTGGAGATCGCGTACTTCGATCAGCACCGTGCTGAACTGGATCCGGATCGTACCGTGATGGATAACCTCGCGGAAGGTAAACAGGAAGTGATGGTCAACGGTAAGCCGCGCCATGTGCTGGGCTATCTGCAGGACTTCCTGTTCCATCCGAAGCGTGCGATGACGCCAGTGCGTGCGTTATCCGGTGGTGAGCGTAACCGCCTGCTGTTAGCGCGTTTGTTCCTGAAACCTAGCAACCTGTTGATTCTCGATGAACCGACCAACGACCTTGACGTGGAAACGCTGGAGCTGCTGGAAGAGCTGGTGGATGGTTATCAGGGCACCGTGATGCTGGTGAGCCACGATCGTCAATTCGTCGATAACACCGTGACCGAATGCTGGATCTTTGAAGGCAACGGTGAGATTGGTGCCTTTGTCGGCGGCTATCACGATGCGCAGTTGCAGCGTAGCGCCTATAAGCAAACCAAGTCCGCTACGGTGAAAACCGCATCCGCTGCGCCCAAAGCGGCAGAGAAAAATCAGGAGCCAAAACGTAGCGCGAACAAACTCAGCTATAACCTGACGCGTGAACTGGAACAGCTGCCGCAAAAACTGGAGCAACTGGAAACACGTATCGGCGAACTGCAGGCGAAAATGAGCCATCCGGACTTTTTCAGCCAGCCGCACGACAAAACTCAACCGGTTCTGGATGCGTTAGCGCAGACGGAAAAAGAGCTGGAAGTGGCGTTTGAGCGCTGGGAAGAGTTGGAAGCGCTGAAAAACGGCGCGTAACACAGAGGAAGTCAGTATGTGTGCAACGGATCAGGCGCACCAGTGGATGCTCTGTCCACAGTGTGATTTAACCGTAAAATTGCCTGCCGTGCCGGTGGGCAGTCGCGCGCGCTGCCCACGTTGTCATACCACGCTGACCGCTAACTGGCATGAGCCGCGAAAACGTCCTACCGGGTACGCTTTCGCGGCACTGTTTATGCTGGTGCTGGCGAATCTATTTCCCTTTATCAATATGCATGTGGCCGGGCTGAGCAGCCAAATCTCGCTGCTCGAAATTCCCGCGGTGATGGATCGTGAAGATTACCGCAGCCTGGCGACACTGTTTCTGCTGTTTGTACAGGGGATTCCCGCATTCTGCATGATCACCATTCTGCTGTTGGTGAATCGCGTGCGTATGCCGCACAGTCTGCGCCTTGGGCTGGCGCGTATTTTATTCCAGCTGCGCAGTTGGGGCATGGCCGAGATCTTTATGGCAGGCGTGCTGGTGAGCTTTGTGAAGCTGATGGCCTACGGCGAAATTGGCCTTGGAAGCAGTTTCTGGCCGTGGTGTCTATTCTGTGTATTACAGCTGCGCGCATTTCAGTGTGTGGATCGGCGATGGGTGTGGCAGAGCATGGGTCCACTCCCGGCATTGCCGATGGTGCCGCAAGCCGGAATCAGTGGGTTGAAGCAGGGATTGCGCAGTTGCCCTTGCTGTACCGCTATCTTATCTGTCGGGCAGGCTGAGTGTCCCCGCTGTGGCGTGGTCGCTGCACCGCGACGTAAGCACAGCTTGCAGTGGACGCTGGCACTCTTGATCACCTCGGTGATGCTCTACATTCCCTCAAACATCATGCCGATTATGGTCACCGAGACGCTTGGCTCGCAGTATCCCTCGAACATTATGGCCGGGGTGATTCTGCTGTGGAGCGATGGCTCCTGGCCAGTGGCGCTGGTGATCTTTATCGCCAGTATCATGGTGCCTTCACTCAAGATGCTGGCGATTGCCTGGCTTTGCTGGCACGCCAGTGGTCGCGGTCGACGTGATGATGAGAAAATGCACGTGGTGTATGAGGTGGTGGAATTTGTTGGCCGCTGGTCAATGATTGATGTGTTTGTCATCGCTGTGTTATCCGCGTTGGTGCGGATGGGGCAGCTAATGAGTGTTTACCCTGCGCCAGGCGCGCTGCTGTTTGCCATGGTAGTGATTCTTACCATGTTTGCAGCGATGACGTTTGATCCGCGCCTGATTTGGGATCGATTACGGGAAACTGAACGAAAGGAGCCGCGTCTTGACGGACAACCATCACGGGACTGCTAAGGTCGACCAGATTAAACGCTGGTCACCGGTCTGGATCGTACCCATCGTCACGCTATTCATTGGTGGCTGGATCTTATTTTATCATTTCAGCCATCAGGGTCCGGAGGTGACGTTGATCACCGAAAGCGCTGAGGGTATAGAAGCCGGAAAAACCACCATTAAGAGCCGCAGTGTCAATGTTGGCGTAGTGGAAAGTGCAGTATTAACTGACGATCTGCACCATGTGGAGATCAAAGCACGCCTCAATTCTGGGATGGAAAAACTGTTGCATGGCGACAGCGTATTCTGGGTGGTGAAACCGCAAATCGGGCGCGAAGGGATTACCGGTCTCGGCACATTACTCTCGGGTGCCTATATTGAATTGCAGCCAGGTACGAAGGGCGATCAACCGGAGCGCTATCAACTGCTGGATGCGCCACCTCTGGCACCGCCGGATGCCAAAGGCATTCGCATCACACTCGACAGTAAAAAAGCCGGACAGCTTAATGCGGGCGATCCGGTGCTGTTCCGTGGCTATCGCGTGGGTACGGTGGAATCCAGCACCTTTGATACCGATAAACGCATGATGACCTATCAACTGTTCATCGCCGCTCCGTACGATCGTCTGATCACGACCAATGTCCGTTTCTGGAAAGACAGCGGTATCGCCGTCGATATGTCTGCCTCGGGCATGCGGGTGGAAATGGGTTCACTGACGACGCTGTTTAGCGGTGGCGTTAGTTTTGATGTGCCAGATGGCGCGGAGCTGGGGCAGATCGCCGAAAATAAAGCGGAATACCATCTGTTTGACGATCAGCGCAGCATCCAGGATTCGTTATATACCACCCACACCGATTTCCTGCTGTTCTTTACCGATTCGATTCGTGGCTTGCAGGTAGGCGCACCGGTTGAGTTCCGCGGCATTCGTCTGGGTACCGTCTCGCAAGTGCCTTACACCATTCCAGGTGTCAATCAGGCGTTGAATAACGATTATCGTGTTCCGATATTGATTCGTATCGAACCGGATCGCTTTATCAGCCGTCTGGGCGGAGATTTCAATCTTGAGCAGCATCTGCAGGATGGCAAGAAGCGGGGTCTGCGCGCTACGCTGAAAACCGGTAACCTCTTATCGGGTGCGCTGTATATCGATCTGGACTTCTATGACAACGCACCGGCGTATAAAGGTCCAAATGAGATTGCGGGCCTGGAGGTGATTCCAACGGTCAGTGGTGGATTAAGTCAGATTCAGCAGAAGCTCACAGCAGCGCTGGATAAGATCAACGGTCTGCCATTGAACCCGATGATCACCGAAGCGACAGGCACCCTGAAAGAGAGCCAGCGTACGATGCAGCAATTGCAGAAAACCTTGGATAACCTCAATCACATCACTGCCAGCCCGGCGATGAAAACGCTGCCAGAAGATATGCAGCAGACGCTGCGCGAGTTGAATCGCAGCATGAAAGGCTTGCAGCCGGGTTCACCGGCTTATAACAAACTGGTGGGAGACATGCAGCGACTTGACCAGGTGCTGCGCGAATTGCAGCCGGTGCTGAAAACGCTCAATACCAAGAGCAATGCATTGGTGTTTGAAGCCAAACCGGGCCAGGATCCCCAGCCAAAGAGGGCGAAACAGTGAAAAAAGGGCTGATTATTGGTGCGATGCTGCTCCTGGCAGGTTGTAGCAGCACCATCGAAAACACCTATTATCAACTGCCTGCGGGCAGCAATGTCGCGCGTGTAGACAGCGCATCCAGCGGCAACCAGCCAATGATTTGGGTCGAGCAGGTATCGGTTCCGGATTATATGGCAGGGAATGGTTTGGTGTATCAAACCAGCGATGTAAAGTATGTGATTGCTGCCAATAACTTGTGGGCCAGTCCGCTGGATCAACAACTACAACAGACATTGATCAGCAACCTCAGCAAAGCACTGCCGGGCCGAATTGTTGCCAGTGCTCCGTTAGGTGAGAGCCACGATACTTTGACGGTAAATGTGACCGGTTTCCAGGGTCGCTATGATGGCCAGGTTGTGGTGAGCGGAGAATGGCTCCTGCAACATCAAGGGCGCTTAATCAAACATGGCTTTAATCTGACTCTGCCGCAAAATGAAGATGGCTATGATGCGCTGGTGCGTACTCTGGCTATCGGCTGGCAGCAAACAGCACAACAAATCGCAAAAAGTGTCATTTCGCTAAATTAAGATTTGTTCGATGCTTATGCTAAGTCCCTGATTTGCCGTTGTGTGACGGACATCAAATCAGGGGCTTTTTTTATCGTCTAATCAGCCAGATATACACGGAATTGACAATTATAGATGTCGTTTAAACGTCAAAATGATGACATTGGCGTGAATTTTGCGCATTGATCTTTCTTCTGCCAGGAGTTAGAACATTACTGTGGTTGAACATTATATCGCCACTCTTTCTTTCCACCCAGAATCCACCAGACCTGAAATGAGGGAATCGAGGCATGAAGAGACAGAAAAGAGACCGCCTGGAACGTGCACACTCACGAGGCTATCAAGCGGGTATTACTGGCCGCTCAAAAGAGATATGCCCCTATCAAATGATCGATGCGCGGTCTTACTGGTTGGGAGGTTGGCGTCAAGCCATGGAGGACAGGTCGGCGGTGGCCTAGCACTGTCGGATGTCCATAATTGAAGGAAGAAACCTCCGCTGAATGCGGAGGTTTTCGTTTGGGGAATTAGAAAGCAGAGGTGTCTTTAAACAGACCCACTTTCAAATCTGTCGCGGTGTAAATCAGGTTACCGTCAACGAAGACTTCACCATCAGCCACGCCCATCACCAGCTTGCGGTTGATCACGCGCTTGAAGTGAATTTTATAAGTGACTTTCTTCGCGGTTGGCAGTACCTGACCGGTGAATTTCACTTCGCCCACACCCAGTGCGCGGCCTTTACCTTCAGCGCCTAACCAGCCGAGGTAGAAGCCAACCAACTGCCACATGGCGTCAAGGCCGAGGCAGCCTGGCATGACCGGATCGCCTTTAAAGTGGCAATCGAAGAACCACAGGTCAGGGCGGATATCCAGTTCGGCTTCCACAAAACCTTTGTCAAATTTACCGCCGTCTTCGGTCATCATGACCACGCGGTCCATCATCAACATGTTATCAGAGGGAAGCGGCGGTCCATTTTCGCCAAACAGTTCGCCGCGACCTGAGGCAACCAGGTCTTCTTTGCTATAGGATTCGCGTTTATCTACCATGTTCTCAATATGCCTTCTTTTAGTGAAGCCCGAATATTAGCGAACAGTTGTACGCTGGGCAAATCAATCAGCTGTGGTTAAACCAGTTGAGCCAGCGCAATGGCCACGGACGATGACGAATTTCCTGCTGGTTCAGCTGTGCAATACGTTCCTGAATGGTATTGAGCAGTGACTCGCCGCTCTCACTTTGCCATGCGATACCGGTTAATAAGGGTAACGCTTCATCCACGCTTTCAATTGCCCAGATGTGGAATTGCTCTTGCTTCACCGCATCAACCACAGCTTCGCTGAGGCTCAAATGGCGCACATTACTGGCTGGCAGAATAACGCCTTGTTTACCGGTCAGCTCGCGTGACTGGCAAATGCTGAAGAAGCCTTCGATTTTTTCATTCAGGCCGCCAACAGGCTGCACATTACCAAATTGGTCCACGGAACCGGTCACCGCAATATGCTGGCTTAATGGCTGATTGGCCAGTGCACTAATCAGCGCGCAGAGTTCGGCCAGTGAGGCGCTATCACCATCCACTTCGGAATAGGATTGTTCAAACACTAACGAGGCTGAGAAGGGCAGCTGTTGCTCGAGTTCAAGTTCAGCGATCAGATAAGCTTGCATAATCATCATGCCTTTCGCATGAATATTACCGCCCAGCTCGGCTTTACGCTCAACGTCAGTGAATTCGCCATCCCCCGGATGAACAACACAGGTGATACGTGACGGCTCGCCCCACGGACGCGGATGACCAGGAAACTCCACTACAGACAGACCGTTAATCTGTCCCACCACTTCACCTTCAGTTTCAATCATAATCTGATTGAGCAGAATTTCGTCACGCATGCGGTCGGCCAGGTAGCTTTCACGCCATTCGCGCGCTTCCAGTGCTTCTTTCAATGCTTCAGCATTCATGACGTCACCGTGCAGCGCGGTTTCCTGCAGCTGACGGCGTAACCAGCGCGGGCAGAGCGGTAAGGTTTCTTGATCACCCGTGAAGCGAACCGCCTCATTGATCAAGAGCGGCCAGAAATCGGCTGCAGGCTGGTCCAGGCCAGCTTGTTCAGCTTGTGTGAGCGTCCACTGGCACCAGAAGGTCATGTCCTCTTCATCAGTGATCTGCAGGTTCTCTTCGAACTCGCTGTAGAGTGCCATTTCATGCACTTCTGCATCCAATTCCTGGAAGCTGGCTAGCGCATCACGATCGCCACAAAGTACCAGGCGCAGTTGCAGCGGCAGGGAAGGGATGGCCACTGGCAACGGTTGGCGTTCGTCCTGCGAATACCAGTCAAAGCGGCCTTGCTCGATGCACTTACGCAGACGCAGCCATAGCAGTGGTTGAGCCAGTAGCGTATTCACGGACAGGATTAAAGTGCCGCCATTGGCTTGATGAATCAATCCCGGCTCGGGCTGAATACGATCTTTGTACTGACGCACACAACCAAACAGCTGTTCTGCTTCAATCCAGTCGGCAAAGTGAACACCGCCCTGACTGGTGAATGGCCGGTTAGCATCGCTGGGCGGCATCAGGCTGACCGTGTCGCCCATGACATGATAGTCACCGCCATACAGCGCAATCTCTTCGGGCTGGAAGCGCTGTGCGGCTTCGGCGATGCACGCGAGATAATCGCTGTTTTCCTGACTGCGTAATAGCAACAGAGGAAAACCTAAGGTTTGATGATGCAAATGCGCCAGCGCATTCAGCAGACGCGGCTGAACCGCGGCAAGACTATCGCTATCTTCCAGTGAGACGTTTGAGAAAATGGATTGGTAGCGGATGCTATCCGGCTGCAGGGCTTGCCACGTAATTTGAGTGCTGGTCAAAATATTCGCATTAGTCAGATTTAGGAAAAGCGCGATTATACAGGAATCAACCTTGTTAAGCACTGCGGAGTTCCAGCCCAAAATGTGATGACCGCTACATGTTTTTCCTTGCTGCATCCGGGAAAAAAGCTGTTATTCTTAGTTTGTTACGTGATCACGATGAGATTCCGATGAAATACCAGCAACTCGAAAATCTTGAAAGTGGATGGAAGTGGAAATACCTGGTGAAAAAGCATCGGGAGGGTGAATTGATCACCCGTCATCTTGAGCTCAGCGCCGCGCAGGCTGCGGTGGATGCCTTACTGGCGATGGAAAATAGTCCAGTAGAGGTAGCGGAATGGATAGCTCAGCACATTCACCCCGATCTCGAGAATCGGCTGAAGCAGACTATTCGTGCGCGCCGTAAGCGGCATTTTAATGCGGAACATCAGCATACGCGTAAGAAGTCGATCGATCTGGAATATCTGGTGTGGCAGCGTTTGGCAGGATTGGCACAGCGTCGCAGTAACACGCTATCAGAAACCATTGTGCAGTTGATTGAAGATGCCGAGCGCAAAGAGAAGTATGCCAGCCAGATGTCAACGCTTAAGCAGGATCTGCAGGCGATTCTGGGTAAAGGCGGATCAGAGAACGAATAGCGCTGATGTGTGCACTATGATGGTGTTGTTAGCCAGTTGAAAAGAGATAAAAAAAACCCCGCAAGAGCGGGGTTTTTTATTGCGTGATAACTTAAGCCTGTGGCTGAGTTACAACGTCTTTGATACCTTTCACGTCGATTTCAACGCGACGGTCTGGCGCCAGGCAGTCGATCAGGGCATTACGGCCTTTCACGCTGTCACAGGTGTTGCCAGTCACTGGGTTAGATTTGCCCATACCGCGTGCAGAGATCTTGTTAGAAGGGATACCTTTAGAGACCAGGTAATCAACTACAGACTGAGCACGCTTCTCAGACAGTTTCTGGTTGTACTGCTCTGAACCGATACGGTCAGTGAAGCCCAGAACAACAACAGAACCGTCTTTAGGATCCATTGAGCTCAGCTGGCTGTAAAGCTGATCCAGAGCCTGCTGGCCTTCTGGTTTCAGAGTCGCTTTGTTGAAGTTGAACAGCACGTCAGACTTCAGAGTGAAACGCTTGGTTTCTACAACTGGCGCTGGAGCTGGTGCTGGAGCAACAACTGGTGCTGCTTCTTCATCCTGACCGAAACGGTAAGACACGCCGACGCTCAGCATGCTGTTGTCTGGACGCGCACCAACGGTACCTGCGTCACCGATATTGTTAACCCACTGATAGTCCAGGCGAGTCGCCCAGTTTTTGGTCAGTGCGTATTCAACACCAACTGCAGCCAGCGGAGAAACGCCGGTGTCGTGGTTGCTGATGCGATTACCATCACGCAGATCAACTTGTTTAGAGTCTGCACGCCATACCATGCCGCCCAGACGGGTGTACACGTCCAGATCGTCAGTGATTGGGTAGCTCAGTTTAGCTGCCAGCTGAACGCCTTGTGCTTTGAATGCGCCGTTAACTTGGTCGCCTTTGTTAGGCATGCGGCCTAACCAGTCGTAGCCCAGCTCGAAGCCCAGGTATGGGTTAGCCTGGTAGCCCAGGAATGCACCAGCACCAAGCTGAGATTCGTGAGTTGGACCGTCGTTGTTCTCGTAACCGTTACCGTAGTAACCAGTATCGTGATACTGAGACCAGCCCAGTTTAGCACCGGTGTACCAGGTGTTATCTTTAGGAGCGGCCTGCGCTACGGTAGCGAAGCCAGCCAGTGCCACTGCAATTGCGATAGCTGTCTTTTTCATTTTTGCGCCTCGTTATCATCCAAATAGGCAATGAGCAAAAAGGTTGCTCTTTGTGTTAATCCTTCGCCGGGTCTAAACGCTCGCTTTTGACTCTACCGAAAAAACGGAGGTTATTGAGCACCCTGGCGAGATAAAGTCTACAACGAGATTGGAAAGTTACAAGTATGATGTGAGGCCAGCCAGCAAAAAAACAGGGATTTATACACACATTTTAACAAATCACATGGCAAAATCTTCGCCAGCGAATTGAGAAAATGCGGCTAAACCATTGTCAAAGCTGGCGGGAAAAGAATCAGTGGCTTAGCAGCATCCTTAAGAAAAAAAAGCGTGAGAAAATTCCTGGTTTTACTTAATGAAACAAATCCGACGGAATTTTTGGCGTATTTGGTTGTCTGGACAAGACGCGATCGTGACCTTGCGGACGCATAATTAAACCTAGTGCTTCACCTTCTGCCGCTGCCATTTCGAGTTCAAACCGCTCTTCATCATTCAATTCGTACGGTATCCAGGCCAAAACCACACTATAATTTCCCGTGCGCAGAGCCTTCACCATACTTTCCACTGTCGTGAGTCGTTCAGATTCGGTGATATGCATACTTTTCTCAAGCGGTAATCCTGACTGCTGCATCCAGTTGCGATTCAGCTTATGCGCAGGTGTTAACCACAGCTGCCAGCGGGACTGTTCGCTGAGTTGCTTTAACACCGGCAACAGCAGTAACTGCATCATGCCAGGTTGTTCGCTGTAACGTAGTTCAGTAATTCCACCCAGAGAAGGCTGCGTCAGGCTTGTAGAAGCAAAACGTTGAGAACGATCAGCAAGGCCAGAGAATTGAGTACGCATGTTTTAATCACTCAGTAATGAACTGTATGGATGTACAGTAATGTCTTCCTGGATAAAGATCAACCTCAATTTCTGAAAACACCTCGCAAATTGTGCACATCGCACACAGCAAATGCTTTTATTCATTGAACAGCTAATGGGTTTTTTCTATCTTCTAACCAGATGAAAACCCAGGATTTTAAGGAATTTTCTCGAATGAGAATTCACGGAAAGGAGCTGTAATGAAAACCAACAATCCACTCGTTAAACAATCCAAAACACAGCTGGCACCGCTGGGAAAGATCGAATCCCGAACGCAATTTGGTGGCTATGCTCTGACAGTAGAAAAGGTCATTTTTGCGTATATCAATGAAGACGCGCTTTACCTGCGTGCCAGTGAGGCATTGCAGACTTACCACACCCAACGTGCTCTTGAACCGCTGGTTTATCGCAAACGCGGCATCCCAGTGCAACTGAATTACTTCAAGGTGGATGCGAAGCTTTGGCAGGATACTGAGCAACTCTTGCGGTTGTCGGCCAGTGCACTGCACGCAGCACAGCATGAGTTAGCAAACCGGACAGTGACCCTACGGTTGAAGGATCTGCCTAACCTTAGCCTGCGCATGGAGATGATGCTGCATAAAGTTGGCATCAGTTCGGTGAAAGTGCTGCATGAAATGGGATCGCGCCAGAGCTGGCTCAAATTGCGTGCCGTTAACAAACATATCGGGCTGAAAACGTTAATGGCATTGGAAGGGGCGATTTCCGGACATCACCAGGCTGCATTGCCTGCGGCGATCAGAGAAGAACTGCATGCGTGGTATGTCAAAACGCTCCACCAAAAAAACATGGTGGAGCCGAGTTAACTTAATGACTGGATAGTGTGCGGCGCAGGCGGGCAATTTCCGGCAGCAGGGCAATCAGTAATCCTAGCTGCTGCATCACCAGCGGCGCCTGCACGTCCGAACTGTTTTTAACTTCACTTAATTGTTGCATTACCTGCTGCTGCATGGCTAATGCCTGCTGGTCGTCAACGCGTTCAATCTGCAGCACATCCTCAACAAAACAGACTGCATCATCTAAAACTTTGAGCAGTGCAGGGTCAGAGAGGCGTTCGCGATGAGCGCCCAGCGCCGAGATGTAGCTCAGGAAGGAGTGATTCAGGCACAGCAACCGAAACGCGTTTTCACGCAACGGTTGCTGAAGCTTGAGTTCGCTGCTCATATTCGAGACCACAGATGCTAATTCAGCATCGGCATTGTGAGCATCGCGGCGTGCCACGCGATAGGGCAGACGATTATCTTTGCCCTGATGATATTGCTCCAGAATGGCATCGAGATAGCGACAATTGGCATTCAGCGTGCGATCCGCAACGGCGCTAATCTTGCGGAATTGCCAGTCGGGCCAGACAAATGCCACGGCCAGCCAGGCCAGACCGCACCCTAGCAACGTATCAACAATACGCGGCAGCGCCACCTCAAAGCCTTCGCCCAGCAGGTTAAAGCAGAGCAGTACCAGTAAGGTGATAAACAGTGTGGCTTGCGCATACTGAATCTGGCGAAAGGCAAAAAACAGTACGCCGCTTAGCACGATTAAAATCAGCTGCCCTTCGATGGAGGGCACCAACCACAGCACTGGCAAGCCGATGGCGATACCGGCCAGCGTCCCGCCAATACGTAAGGCGAGTCGGCGGCGCGTGGCGTTGTAATTAGGCTGGCAGACAAACAGACTGGTGAGCAAAATCCAGTAGCCGCGATGAAGACCGGTAATTTGAATAAAAGCGTATCCGACACAAAGTACCAGAGACATACGCACAGCATGACGGAACAGCGCCGATCCGGGGCTCAGATGACGGCTCAGCCGTAGCCGAATGTCCGCCCATCCACTCAGCCCTTCACGAGAAAGATGGTTATCTGCGGAGGAAGTCGGTTCGGCCAGCGCTTGTTCAGACTCAATCGAGGCTAGTTGCGCATCAATCGCACGCAAATTGCGTAGCAGCCAAAACAGCGCGCGATTGTGAGGGTCCTGCGGGTCATTCTGCTGCAATCTCTCCAAAGCCGTTTCCAGTCGGGAAAAAGTGCGTTCAAAGCTGCTGTCATGATGCCACGGCTGTCTTAACAAGATGCTCTCAGCCAGCTTGCGACAGGCTTGAGCTTGCATATTCAACAGACGCTGGAAGCGAAACAACACTTCATTATAGCGCCAGTCATCGCGCAGCAGATGATATTGCAGATGGGATGAACTGGCGCGTTCGTGAATATCCTGCGCGACGAAATAGTAGTGCAGGCTACGGCGAGTGCTGCGCGAGCCACGGTCGCCGCGCAAGCGACTCTGAATGGTGGTTTTCGTCAGATTGAGTTGCGCCACTAACTGGCTGTTCACCATCGCCGTGGTAATGGTACTGGCATCATCCTGTTCACCGGCATCCGGATCAAACAGATTCGCCTTGGCCTCCAGATAACTTGCCAGCTGAGAAAAACTGGCTGCCAGTTGCTCCTGCACCGGTCGCACCGGGAAGATCAAATGCCCGATAAATGTCAGCAGGTTGTACCACAGAGCACCAATCAGCAGCAGGGCGGGTTGCATCCACCACTCAGGGAACAGGCCAATCCCCAACATGGTATAAACCGCAATCAGCAGCGCACCAAACGCGATGGTGGCATAACGCTGTCCCAGAGCGCCAAGCAGAATGAAGCCCCAGCTGGAGAGCGCCAAACCGATGGCAAATGCCCATGGGTAGGGAAATAACAATTCAACCGATACCGAAGCGATGCAAAAGCAGACCAGCGTAATCATCAGATTGCGCAAGCGCCCGGTCCATCGGTCATCCAGGTCGGCCAGCGCAGCCGCCACCACGCCGAGCGTTAAAGGTATTGTCCATTCTATCTGCTGCAACCACCACGGAACGGCGGCGCAGCCTGCCAGCGCGAAGAAGATGCGCAGTAAATAACGCAGACTGCTATTAAACAGATAACGTCGCCATCCCGGCATCGCGTTAAGAAGCATCAATCGTCCGCCTTAGTAACGACGGCGCGCATTCGCTTCACGCGCGGCCTGAGCCTCTTCCACCGAAACCACACGGCGACCCACTGGCCAGAGTGCAATAGCGGCAATTTTAAAGTTAGCGATACCGACGGGGATACCGATGATGGTCAGGCATTGGATGATGCCGGCAGAAATATGCATCAGACACAGCCACCAGCCGAAAAACACCAGCCAGAAAATGTTGAGGAAGGTTCCGCCAGCATTCAGCACATGGCTTTTACTGTCAGGTCGCAGCACATCGACATGCACCGCTTCATTACCAAAGGGCAGAAGTGAAAGTTTAGTGATTTCCCAGCAGGATCGCGTTAAAGGCAGGGTAAAGATAAGCACGATGCTGACAAGCGTGGCAAACAGCCAGCTTAGCGTGGTGAACACGCCACCCAAAACGAAGTTAAGAATATTCAATACGGTGCGCATAACACGATTTTCCTTTTGCAATCCGCAATATGTGTCGCCCAGTTTAGCCTGTTTTAAGGCTGGAGCGCCAAGAGTCTGACAGGTAAACTGCGCGATAATCGAATTCCACAAGACGGTGCGGACATGGAACTGAAAGCAACATCAATGGGCAAACGTCTGGCTCAGCATCCCTATAATCGGGTGCGTCTGCTGGCCGCTGGCGTGGAAGTCAGTGGCGATCGTCACGAATATCTTATCCCGTTCAATCAGTTAATCAGTATTGCTTGTAAACGCGGCATGGTTTGGGGAGAGCTGGAATTTCACTTGCCAGAAGATAAGGTTGTACGCCTGCACGGCACGGAATGGCAGGAGACGCAGCGTTTTTTCCATTACTTGCAGCATGCCTGGCAGCAGTGGAGCCAGGAAATGAGCGAAGTCAGTGTACAAGTCCTGATGGCTTTGGAACAGGAGATTATCGCCTACACGCAACAGGATCGCTGGTTAAAGCGCAGCGAACTGGCTACGGTAAAGGAGAGCATTCAACGCCAATTTTCCGCCTTACCGCTGCCACTTTCGCGCCTGAATGAGTTTGATAATTGCCGTGCGCGCTGGCAGTTTTGCCAGCAGTGGTTAGAACAAGGTGAAACCGCCATTCGCCAGCGCAACCGTGAATGGACGACGAAGGTCATCAAGGACTACCACGAGTTTTTCTCCACTGTCGAAACTACACCGCTTAATGCTTCCCAGTGCGAAGCGGTGGTCAACGGTGAAGACGCCTTACTGGTGCTGGCCGGTGCGGGAAGTGGTAAAACCTCGGTGCTGGTGGCACGTGCCGGTTGGTTGCTGAAACGCAAGCTGTCACAGCCGGAGCAGATTCTGCTGCTGGCATTTGGTCGCCAGGCGGCCGAAGAGATGAACGATCGTATTCAGCAACGCTTAGGTGAGAGTGCGATTCAGGCGCGAACGTTTCACGCGCTGGCATTGCACATCATCCGCGAAGGCAGCAATAAGCAGCCGGTGATCAGCAAGCTTGAAAGTGACAGCAAGGCGCGGCAGCAACTGCTGATCGACACCTGGCGCGAACAGTGCAACAGTAAAAAGGCGCAGGCGAGCGGTTGGCGTCAATGGTTGCAGGAGGAACTGGAGTGGGAGGTCGCTGAAGGCCCATTCTGGCAGGATGACAAGTTGGCGCAACGGCTGGCCTCACGCATGGAGCGCTGGCTGGGACTGATGCGCATGCACGGCGGTGCGCAGGCGGCGATGATTGCCGATGTACCTGAAGATTTCCGCGATAACTTCAGCAAACGCGTCAAACTGATGGCGCCGCTATTAAAAGCCTGGAAGAGTGCGTTGAAAGAAGAGGGGGCAGTCGATTTCTCCGGGCTGATCCATCAGGCGATTGCCATTCTCGAAAAAGGACGCTTTATTAGCCCGTGGAAGCATATCCTGGTGGATGAGTTTCAGGATATCTCGCCACAGCGTGCCGCTTTATTGACTGCGTTACGTCAGCAGAATAAGCGCACCAGTTTGTTCGCGGTGGGCGATGACTGGCAGGCAATATACCGTTTCAGCGGCGCCGAGATGAGTCTGACCACGGCTTTCCACCACTACTTTGGTGACGGCGATCGCTGTGTACTGGACACCACCTATCGTTTCAACGATCGCATCGGTGAGATTGCCAACCGCTTTGTGCAGCAGAATCCTCATCAGCTGCGCAAGCCGCTCAACAGTCTGAGCAAGGGGAATAAGAAGTCAGTCACGCTGCTGCCGCAGGAGCAACTGGAACCGTTGCTGGATAAATTAAGTGGCTATGCGAAACCGGAAGAGCGTGTGCTGTTGCTGGCGCGCTATCACCATCTGCGTCCTGCCATCCTCGATAAAGCCAAAACGCGCTGGCCGAAATTGCAGATTGATTTTATGACCATTCATGCCAGCAAAGGGCAGCAGGCAGATTTTGTCATTATGCTGGGCCTGCATGAGGGGCGTGATGGCTTCCCCGCTGAGGCGCGTGAATCGATTATGGAAAAGGGGTTATTACCCCAGCCGGAAGATTTCCCTGACGCTGAAGAGCGACGGTTGGCCTATGTGGCGATTACCCGCGCACGTCAGCAAGTGTGGATGCTGTTTGATAAAGATCGGCCTTCCGTTTTTGTCGAACACTTCCGCGAATTGGGCGTGCCGCTAAGTCGGAAGGCCTGAACATTACGCTTTCAGGCGGTCGGCAAGATAGCGCTGATAATCGGGGATTTGGATCTCAAACTGCTGGGCAAACATCGGTGCCTGAATAATGAAATCCGCGGTGGCGCGATTGGTCGCCACCGGGATATTCCACACGGTGGCCAGACGTAACAGGGCTTTGACATCGGGATCGTGCGGCACCGCATTTAACGGATCCCAAAAGAAGAACAGCACATCGATTTTCCCTTCGGAAATCAAAGCACCCACTTGCTGATCGCCACCCATCGGGCCGCTTAGCATGGCGTTGACGTCTAAACCGGTGTGGCGATTAATCAGATTACCTGTGGTGCCGGTGGCATAGAGCACATGCGGTTGCAGCGCGCTCTGGTTGGCTTTAACCCACTCCAGTAGCGTCGCTTTACAGTGATCGTGGGCAACGAGGGCAATGTGTTTCTGAACGTTAAGGGTACGAACGGTCTGCTCCATAGGGCTTCCTGTTTCTTCTCATACATTAATTTTAAGGCATGAGTGTACCCCTGACATTTCAACACTATCAACTTGCGCGTAAGGTTTTCATCCAACTGATAAATCTCAGGCGTGTAGCAGCATCAAAACGCTGAGACCACTGTTGCAGATAAGGTAACTCTCCCGCATCCTGCCAGGCAAAATCGAGACTCGTCTGGGCATCCGGCGCACTCACCGATTGCAGCGCAAAGCGAGGAACCGATGCCGCCTGGGCAGTACGGTTATAATTCAGCATGGCCTTTTCCAGATCGCTATCGCTACCCTGTGGTAAGCGATCGCGCACGCTGGTGATTTCATTCCCTCGTTCATCAACGAGCTGGAAATTTAGCGCCTTATCGAACGTGCTGCGTTCTCGGCGGTTGGCCAGAACGGGTAAACGAATCGCGACTGAGGTGGCGCTGGCATTGAACGTGACGATCATCGGCACCGACTGAAAATGCGTGGCATCCGCACAAGGTTTTTCAACGCGAAACAGGAATTGATGCTGCCCACGCTCCAGCTCCAGGCTGTCCGCGCCTTTCAGCAACGAGCCTGAGATTTTGCGACCATCAAGCACCAGCAAGTCGATTTCAGGATCGAGTTTCAGGGTGATGGCATGGCAGGATGCCGATACGAGTAACACGAGTAAACTCGTAACAGCCAAAGACAGCTTCATTTCAACTCCCGGAGGATGGGGATTAAGGGTGATGTGTAGCAAATTATTACATTATGGCAGTAAATTTACATTTTCACATATTTATTCGTGCTGAGGCGCAAAGTTTTTATCTGAGGGGCTTGCACTGTGTCACGCAATGGCAACTACACTCAGGCGAACGAACAAGGAGAAAAAAATGAATGATCAAACGATTCGTGATGTATTGAGCCGCACCAAACGCATTGCATTGGTAGGGGCGAGCGATCGCGCCGATCGCCCAAGCTATGGTGTGATGAAGTTTTTGCTTGATCAGGGTTATGAGGTTATTCCGGTGAGTCCAAAACTGGCGGGGCAGCAGTTGCTGGGGCAGACCGCTTACGCCACGCTGGCAGAAATTCCGGGTAAAGTGGATATGGTAGATGTGTTTCGCAATGCTGAGGCCGCGTGGGGTGTGGCGCAGGAAGCGATTGCCATTGGTGCCGATACGCTGTGGCTGCAATTGGGCGTGATCAATGAGCAGGCGGCAGTGCTAGCGCGCGATGCGGGCATGACGGTGGTGATGGATCGTTGTCCTAAGATTGAAATTCCGCGTCTGGGTATTCCGCCCATCGCGTCGTAAAGCTGAAACGGCGACCGAGGTCGCCGTTGTCATTAATGGCGCAGGCTAGGTGCCTGCAACTGCTGCCGGATGGAAGCAGCAAGTTCATCCATCGAAGGTTGCTCAGGATGCTCATACGACGTTTCACCGGCGAGTTGAATTTCAGCAACATAGGTGTGAACCTGTTCGCCTTCTTCATCTTCCATCACTACGTGATACCAGGGTGCGGCGCGCAGCGTTTCACTGGCCGCCACATCATCCTGCTCGGGTTCATCGAGCGAAAACTCCGGATCGACATCCACAATAACGCCGAGCACCCCGGAGAGACGGTGACGGACCTGCTGTCCAATGCCAAATTTACTGGTAATCATGGTGCCTCCCAAAACTGTGCCCTGTCTCTAATATGGAGGCAGGGTACAGATTTTCAAGTCACAGCACGCGGCAGGCAAAACCTTTCAGATAAAGACCTTCAGGATAGCTGGCGATCACGGGGTGATCGGCTGCCTGACGGAACTGCTCTACAAATTGTACATCACGACCCGCATCCACTGCGGCATCGGCGATAATTTTCTGGAACAGTTCGGTGGCCATCAGTCCTGAGCAAGAGAATGTCAGAAGAATACCGTTAGGATTGAGCAACTGCATCGCCAGCATATTAATATCTTTATATCCGCGGCAGGCGCCCATCAGCTGATTCTTGTTCTCAACAAATTTCGGCGGATCCATCACGATCACGTCAAACTTTTCGCCGCTGTCACGGTAGCGACGCAGCAGTTTGAAGACATCATCACGCACGAACTGTGCACGAGACAGATCGAGGCCATTGAGCTCAACGTTCTGTTTCGCCACATCCAGCGCATCCTGTGACGTATCCACGCTAATCACTTCGCGGCAGCCACCCATCAGAGCCGACACGGCAAATCCGCCGGTGTAAGAGAAGCAGTTCAGCACGCGAGCGTTTTCAGCGTAGCGGCGCGTGGCAAAACGGCTGTCACGTTGATCAAGGTAGTAACCGGTTTTATGGCCACCCTGAATATCGACCAGCAATTTCATGCCATGTTCGGTAATCGGCAGTAACGGCGGCGGCAGTTCACCAGTGACTGGGCCTTGTGTCAGTTCCAGTCCTTCTTTTTTGCGCACGGCAACATCAGAACGATCGTAAATCGCGCAAGTTGGGAAGCACTGCTGTAAGGCAGAGAGAATCGCCGGGCGTTGATATTCAGCACCGGCGGACAGGAGCTGCAGCACCATAAAGTTGCCGAAACGGTCAATGGTCACGCCAGGCATGCCATCCGACTCACCGGCAATCAGGCGATAGCTATCAAGGCCATCACGTTGCGCCAACCATTTGCGCCACTGCTGCGCTTTTTCAAAAGCGCGTACAAAGAAGGCAATGTCGATTGACTCATCCTGCTGCCAGCTCCAGACGCGCGCGCGAATTTGTGACTGTGGAGAATAAGCGGCACGGGCCAGCCATTTACCATTGCTGTCGCAGACATCAATAGTTTCACCAGACTGGGCTTTACCTTCCATACGGGCAACGGCACCTGAGAACACCCACGGATGGCGGCGGAGCAGGGATTTTTCACGTCCCTTAGCGAGAATCAATCGAACGGTCATGTTTGCTATGCTTACCTGAAAAAATGAGGCGCCATTTTCCGGTGGATGGCGGCAAATTGCAACGCACAATGGGGAGATAGCCATGGCGAACACGTGCTACAAAATCTGGGTGCACGGTATGGTGCAAGGGGTAGGCTTTCGTTATTACACCCAGTCACAGGCCAATAAACTGGGCGTTACCGGTTATGCGCACAACCTGCGCGATGGCAGTGTTGAAGTGCTGGCCGCTGGCGATGAACAAAAAGTGGAGGCGTTAATCGCCTGGCTAAAAGCAGGTGGGCCAACCAGTGCACGGGTCGATAAGGTGCTGGTGGAACCTCATCAACCCACGCCGATGCACACGCGATTTACCACTGGCTGATTACAGACACTTGGCAGGTTTTGGCAGACCGGCAATTTTAGTGGCTTGTTTTGCCGGACCTTCAGGGAACAGTCGGAACAGGTAGCGGCTATTGCCTTTTTCCTCGCCATACTTCTGCGCCATGGCTTTCACCAGCATGCGCACCGCAGGGGAAGTATTGAACTCCTGATAGAAGGCGCGCACAAAGTGTACCACTTCCCAGTGAGCCTCACTCATCACAATGGCTTCATTCTCAGCAATCACCGCAGCGAGTGCTTCGCTCCAGTCCGCACTATTTTTTAAGTAGCCTTCCGCATCGGTGGCGATCTCTTTACCGGCAAAAATCACAGTCATTCCTCACAGCATCAATCGGCGTATTGTAAGTTCGCCAACGGCTAAAAAGCAAAAACCCCGCCGAAGCGGGGTTTTGGACATTTATGTCTGCAGCTTAATCTTTGCTGGCGAAGCCTAACAGGCTCAGCAGGCTGACAAAGATGTTATACAGCGACACATACAAGCTCACGGTGGCGCGGATATAGTTGGTTTCGCCGCCATGAATGATGTTACTGGTTTCCCACAGAATCGCACCCGCTGAGAACAGGATAAACAGCGCACTGATCGCCAGATGCAGCGCTGGCAGTTGCAGGAAGATATTTGCCACGACCGCAACCAGCAGCACCACGAAGCCAGCCATCATCATACCGCCAAGGAAGGACATGTCACGACGCGTGGTCAGGACGTAGGCCGAACAGCAGAAGAACACCAGCGCCGTACCGCCCAGCGCCATGGCAATCACATCGCCCATGCCTGCCGCAAGGAAGGAACTTAGGATTGGGCCAAGGCAATAACCGAGGAAACCAGTAAAGGCGAAGGCCGCCAGAATACCTGCCGGGCTATTCGCCAGACGGTAGGTCAGGAACATCAGACCGTAAAAACCGACCAGCATCAAAATTAATCCGGGAGAGGGCAGAGCAAAAACGGTGCTGAGCGTGGCAGTGACCGCGGAGAACGCCAGCGTCAGGCCAAGTAAGAAGTAGGTATTGCGCAGCACTTTGTGGGTGCTGATCAGCGATTGCTGCTGTGACGAGCTAATTATTCTATCCATCATGCGCTCCATTATAGAGAGAGAACACCAAATATGGCCTGAGGATACGCAACGGCTACCAGACAGCAAAGTCGTTTTACCCATCTTTACGCGATAAATTGCTGTTTCACTGAGCAGAATGGTGATTTTGACAGCGAAAAAATGGATTTTGGCTGTTTTTCAGGCGAACGATTCAATCCGCGCTTTACATCGTTCGGGGGGATGTTTATAGTGCGCCTCATTGCGGAGGGGTGGCCGAGTGGCTTAAGGCAACGGTCTTGAAAACCGTCGATGGGAAACCATCCGAGAGTTCGAATCTCTCCTCCTCCGCCATCACTCTTGCAGAGTGAAGTGACAAAAAGATTTCCGGAGGGATGGCCGAGTGGCTTAAGGCAACGGTCTTGAAAACCGTCGATGGGAAACCATCCCAGAGTTCGAATCTCTGTTCCTCCGCCATATTAAAGAAGCCCGCAGAAATGCGGGCTTTTTGCTTTTCTGCGTTCCGGAATTCCGAAAAACATCCCGTTGCTTTTCAATCTGCTGCCGTTACCCGACGGCACCCGTGTTTACTGCTATATTCCATTCACGGTTTTTGTAAACATCTGGCGATTTTCCGAGGCAAGCTGGGTTACACTGTGCGGTAATTCGCTCAATGGCGAGCTAATCGTTTGAATGCCAGAGTGTTTCACTGATGAATTATGGAATAGGCACAATGATCAAGAAACTGAGTCTTTGCGCGTTGTCAGTTATAGCTGCGCTCCCGATCGGTATGTCTGCTTACGCGGCAGATGGAGATATGCAGTTACAGCAAGTGCTGATGCTGAGCCGTCACAATCTGCGCGCACCGTTAGCCAACAACGGCAGCGTGCTGGAACAATCCACCAAGAAGAATTGGCCGCAGTGGGATGTGCCCGGCGGCGAGTTAACCACCAAAGGCGGCGTGCTGGAAGTCTACATGGGTAACTATACCCGTCAGTGGCTGGCACAGCAGGGCCTGGTGGAAAGCGGCACCTGCCCGGACAGCAGCAACATCTTTGTCTATGCCAACAGCCTGCAACGTACGGTCGCCACCGCGCAATACTTCATTACTGGCGCTTTCCCGGGTTGTGATATTTCCGTGACGCATCAGGATGCGATGGGCACCATGGATCCTATCTTTAATCCGGTGATCACTGACGGCAGCGACGAATTCAATAAGAAAGCGCTGGCGGCGATGACGGCTGCGAATGAGAAGCTGGCGCTGAAACCGGCTTTCCAGCAGTTAGAAAAAATTGTTGATTACAAATCGGCACCGGCCTGTAACGGTAAAAAACAGTGTGATCTGAGCGGCGGTGACAACACATTCAGCGCAGAAAATGGCAAAGAGCCTAACGTGAATGGACCGTTGAAAATCGGCAATTCGCTGGTTGATGCCTTCACGCTGCAATATTACGAAGGTTTCCCGGCCGATCAGGTGGCCTGGGGCCAGATTAAAACTCCTGAGCAGTGGAAATCCCTCGCGGCAATCAAAAATGGTTATCAGGATGCGCTGTTCACTTCTCCCGATGTCGCGCGTGAAGTGGCCGCACCGCTGGTGGATTACATCCGCAGCCAGTTAGTGGACCAGGACAAAGCGAACGCACCGAAAGTCACGGTGATGGTGGGGCACGATTCGAATATTGCCTCACTGCTGAGCGCATTGCAGGTTAAGCCATACGAGCTGCCGGGTAACGATGAGAAGACGCCAATCGGTGGTCAGGTGGTGTTTGAGCGCTGGCACGATGCTAAAAACAACAAAGATCTGCTGAAAGTGGAATACGTTTATCAGACAGCGGAACAGCTGCGCAATGCTGATGTGCTGAGCCTGAAAAACCCGCCGAAGCGTGTCACGCTGCAACTGGCAGGCTGTGATGCCGATGCTAACGGCTACTGCAGCTGGGATCAGTTTGCTACCGCGTTGAATACTGCACTGCAGGGTACCCCGCTGCAGCCGGCTGCTCCGGCTCCAGCAGCACAGCCAGCGGCACAACCAGCGCCTGCTGCCGCCAATGACGACGCTAAAGCGAAAGCGGATCAAGCCGCTGCAGATAAAGCGGCTGCAGATAAAGCTGCAGCGGACAAAGCAGCTGCGCAGAAAGCGGCTGATGCTAAAGCCGCTGAAGAGAAAGTGAAGGCAGACAAAGCGGCTGCCCAAAAAGCCGCAGAGGATAAAGCGAAAGCTGAGAAAACCACTGCACAGAAAGCGGCGGAGGACAAAGCGAAAGCCGATGCCGCTGCAGCGCAGAAAGCGCAGTCAGATGCGACGCCAGCCAAGCCGGAAGGTGAGGCGGCAAAAGCCGCTCCCGCCAGCAACTAACGTCGCTGTAATGAAAAAACCCCGCCTCGACGTAATGCTTGTCAGTTAAGATCTTAATGGAGGCCGCAGCGGATAACGTTGCGGCTTCTTTTTTACCGCCCTTGGGT
>NZ_JASGBX010000048.1:0-461 GCF_030053335.1 Pantoea sp. EABMAA-21 | reverse complement strand
ACGATACCGCGCTCAACACGACCGGTTACAACAGTACCACGGCCTGAGATTGAGAATACGTCTTCGATTGGCAGCAGGAACGGCAGGTCGATTGCACGTACTGGCTCTGGGATGTAGTTATCCAGGTGACCAGCCAGCTCAATGATCTTCTCTTCCCACTCAGCAACACCGTTCAGTGCCTGCAGAGCAGAACCGCGTACGATTGGAGTATCGTCGCCTGGGAAGTCGTAAGCTGACAGCAGATCGCGAACTTCCATCTCTACCAGTTCCAGCAGCTCTTCATCATCAACCATGTCGCACTTGTTCAGGAACACGATGATGTAAGGAACGCCAACCTGACGACCCAGCAGGATGTGCTCACGGGTCTGTGGCATTGGGCCATCAGTCGCAGCAACAACCAGGATCGCGCCGTCCATCTGCGCAGCACCGGTGATCATGTTTTTCACATAGTCGGCGTGGCC